>JBKPSY010000277.1:0-39609 GCA_046735235.1 Acidobacteriota bacterium
GCCAAGACCCGCCACGCCGGCGACGACCGCCGAAATGCGCGCCACCTTCAGCACCTGTGCGTCACTCGCCGCAGGTCTGAGAAACCGACGGTAGAGGTCCTGCGAGAACGACGTCGACAGCATGAACAGCACCGCGTCGGCCGCGCTCATCTCCGCGGCGAAGATGCCCGCCAGCGTCAGCGCGCCCACGGCAGGCGGCAGATCGAGAGCGAGGAGCGTTGGCAGCGCCTGATCGGGCGACGCGAGCCCCGGGTGCCGCACTCGAGCCACCATGCCCAACGCGACGGGGACGATCGCGAACAGCACCAGTGCGATCGCGTTCAGGCCGACGCCCAGTCGCACGGCCCGGGCGTCGACGGCACCGTACGCTTTCTGGACCAGCCCGGGAGACACCAGAAACGCCGGCGCAAGCAGCGGAAGGAACCAGAGCGCAGATCCCGAGTGGCCGAGCGGATCGAGAAAGGCTTGCGGCGTGCCGGGCGCCGAAAGGCCGGCCCAGCCTCCCACTGCCGACAGCGCGAGCGGGAGGGCGATCAGGAACCCGGCCAGCTTCACGGCCAGCTGCACGAGGTTCACCCACGCCGATGTCAGCAGCCCGCCAGCCACGAAGTAAATCACCACGACAATCGCGGCCGTGACCGCGCCCGCCCAGCGCGGTACTCCAGCGACCACCTGGAGGATCGACGTCGCGCCAAGCAGTTGTCCCGCGAGTATGGCCAGCGAGATGCACCAGAGGATGAGGCTGATCGTTGCGCGGACGGCGCTGCTGTAGCGCCATTCGAGGTAGTCGCCGAGCGTCAGAAAGTTGCGATCCCGCGCGAGGCGCCAGAGCCGAGGGCCGGCCCAGAGCGCAAAGACCAGCGAGCCGAGGCCAGCCGATGCGTTCCACCACCAGCCGCCGAGGCCGAGGCTATATCCGAGGCTCGACGCGCCGATCGTCGATCCGGCCCCGATGTTCGCTGCGAGAAACGTCGCGAAAACGAGCGGCGCCGGCAGGCGGCGGCCGGCGACGAAGAAGTCGGTCGTGCCACGCAGCCGGCGGCCCACCCAGAGCCCCACGCCGATTTGCACCAGCACGAAGGTGGCGAGCAGTCCGAGCTGTAAAGACATCGGCTGCCGTCAGCGCGGCAGGTCCCGCGCCGCCGGCAGGGTGGGCAGGCCGGTCGCTTCGCGGACGGCGCGGACGATTGCCTGCGCGGTGACATCCGCCGCCAGCGATCCGACCAGCAGCACGTCGGCCGGACGGCCGAGCGTGCCGGTGGCGACCGCGAAGGCCGTGTCGCCGTCCACCGGCGTGTGCACCGGCACAATCGCCCGCGCGAACCCGTCGTGCGCCATCTGCGCCACTTTCGCGGCTTGGGTCTTCGTCAGCTGCGCGTTGGTGGCGACGACGGCGAGCGTCGTGTGCGCCGCGGGACGCGCCCCGCCAATCCGTCCGCTTCGCAGCAAGGTGCGGATGTCGGCCAGCGCCTTGCCGTCCTCGGTGCGCACGCCGGCGATCGTGCGTCCGGTCTCGGGATCCACGATGTCCCCGAACGCGTTCACCGCGACGAGCGCCGAAACGACCAGCCCGTCGGGCAGACGAATCGCCGCGGAGCCGATGCCCGATTTCATGGCCCGCGCGAGCCCGAAGGCCTTCCCGACCGTTGCGCCCGCTCCGGCGCCGATGTTCCCTTCTGCGACCGGCCCCGACGCCGCGGCCGCCGCCGCGCGATATCCACAGTCGGCGTCCGGCCGCACGTGCGCGTCACCCACACCGAGGTCGAACAGGATCGCCGCCGGCACGATCGGCACGCGCGCGACGCCGACATCGAAACCGCGCCCGTGCTCCTCGAGCCAGCGCACCGCGCCAGACGCCGCGTCGAGGCCGAAGGCGCTCCCGCCGGCGAGGACGATCGCGTTGACGCGATCGACGGTATTCAGGGGATTCAGCAAGTCCGTTTCGCGCGTGCCTGGTGCGGCGCCGCGCACGTCAACGGCCGCGACCGCGGCGGGCTCCGCGAGGATCACCGTGCAGCCGGTCGGCCGCGCGGAAAGCGTGTAGTGCCCAACGGCCAGGCCGCCCACAGCCGTGAGCGTGTCGTTCTCCTGCCCTTCGACCATCAGTGGCCACGCGATTGATGCGACCAGCCACGCGAAGGCCAAAGGCTGCACCCGACGCACCGACGCACCCCGCACCCTTCGCACCTCACGCACCCCACGCACCCGTCCTCAATTGACCAGCGTCCCGCCGTCGGGCACCGGGGGCGCCGCAAACGGCACCGGCGAGGCGTGGTGCACGACCATGCGCCACTGATCGTCATGTCGCACGAAGACATTCGTCGCGTGTGCCATCGACGACAGCATCCTGCCCTCGTTCCAGTTGGCGATGCGCTCGTCGCAGCCGACCCACGCCACGTCGCCGACCAGTCGCACGTGCACGTCCGTCGGCGCGATCATCAGCGCCGCGGCCGTTGCGAACAGCACCGCCCAGCTCTCGTGCACGGCCTCCCACCCTCGCAGCGGCGGCATGCCCGGGTGCACGCACTCGACCCAGTCCGCGGGGAACCAGAGGCGCTCCATCGCGGCAAGATCCCGATTGGTCAACGCGTCATAGAACGCCACGTTCGCCTCGTTGACGCGCTGCTGGTCATCGGTCTGGACCATGCGAAATCCTAGCATTTGCGCGGCGTTGCACAATTCAGCCGACGTCGCGGCGGGGCGGTTTCCGACCTCTGCCGTCGATCATGTACAATTCTTGAGCCCCTCCGGCGTCGCTCCCAGCCGGGGATCGCAAGCGATCCCTGTCCGCTGGGCCTGCGACCGGTCGGCTGCACCAAGCATCGCATGGGTGACCCGATACGGGGCGTCTCGACACGCATCTCGACGTTCGGCCTGTCGGCGATCTGCACCGTGACGCTCGCGGCATGCGGGGGCCACGCCAGCAGCCCCACCCCGGTGCCCCCGGGTCCTCCAAGCCTGACGTGCCCTGCGCCGGTGCAGGCCCTCTCGCACAACGGCGCGTCGCCGACCGTGACCTTCGACACTCCCGTCGGGCAGGGCGGTGAAGCCCCTGTCAGCACGGCATGCTCTCCGGCGTCCGGCGGCACCTTCGCGCTCGGCACTACCACCGTGACCTGCACGGCGACCGACGCGCGCGGGCAGTCCGCGAGCTGCACATTTGGCGTCAACGTCTCGCCCGCACCTCAGCTCGTCGGGACGAGGTTCGTGGCGTTCGGAGACAGCTTGACGGCCGGCACGATTTCGCCCGCGCCGACATTGCTGATGATCGACGAGCCAGGCTCGTACCCGTCACAGCTGCTGCCGATGCTCAGCGCTCGCTATGCGGACCAGACGATCACGATGGTGAACGAAGGCGCCCCCGGACACTTCGCGAAGGACGATCTCGGGCGATTCGGCTCGGTGCTGTCCGCGGACCAGCCCCAGGTCGTTCTGCTGATGCACGGCGCGAACGATCTGCTGAACCTGCAGGAGGCCGGCATCTCGGACGCGCTCCAAGCGATCGACTCGATGGTGCGCCAGGCCAAGGGGCGGGGCATCCACGTCCTCCTGGCGACGTTGCCGCCGCAGAATCCCGCGGGCACCCGCGGCCGCGGCGCGGCGGCATTGCCCGACTTCAACGCGGGCATCGCACACACCGCCGAGCTCGACGCCGTGCCGCTCGTCGACTTGTACGGCCAGATGGGAACGTATCAGGGCTACATCGGGGTGGATGGCCTGCACCCGACGGACGTCGGCTACGCCAAGATCGCGGAGCTCTTCATGAATGCGATCAAGAACACCCTCGAAGTGCCGACAGACGCGCCGCCGTCGGTGCCGCCGCAGACCACGCGCACCGCTGCCGCCAGGCATACCCGCTAGTCCACGGCCCGCACACGACAGCCGCAACCGCTCGCCCGCGGGTAGTTCAGCGGCGGGGGTCGACCTTATAGAGTTCCCGATCGCCGTCGCTCGTCACGTATCGGAATCCCGCGCCTTCCAGCGTCGACGGGTCGAGCGAGCGCGGTCGGTCCAGCAGGTCGCGATTGACGACGAGGAACGCGATGCCCTGGTCGGACGCCTCACGGGCCGACAGCGATCGCTCGAGCGGCCGGTCGAGATCCGACACCCCGAGCGCAGCGATGAAGATCGGGGTCGCGAGATAGCGTTCCCGCAGGGTCGGCGACATCCGTGCGACGAATCCGCCGACCAGCGGCCGCTCATGGCGCATCTGGTGCACGAGCGCCCGATGATCCAGCCAGCCGATCATCCCGAAGCCGTCGCGCAGACCGACCGGCAACTCGAGCACTGAGCCGGGAGCCGCCGAGGCGACGATGGCCGCATCGACGGCGTCGGGACGCGGCAGCGCGAGCAGCGGCGTCGGATGCGGCACGGCTTCGAGCACCAGGAACGCCAGCCACCACGCGCCGTTCTTCCATTGAATGGTGCGTCGTGCCAGCACCATCGCGGTGAGCACCGCCGCCGCAAGCTGCACGACGACCATCGCGCGACCGGGCATTCGCGCGTTGGAAAACGGCGGCACGTATCGGATCAGCGCAAACGGACCAGGGATTCCCGTGTCAACGCCGTCGATTCGCACGAACGGGCCGATCGCCAGGGCGAAGAACGCGGCCGCCAGCAGCAGCCAGGCGCGGACGTCAGGCTGGTCCCTGTATCGGAGCAGCGCGGCGCCGATGCCGAACAACCCGACGAGGCTGATCCAGCCACTCTGCTCGATCGAGTTGATCCTGGCCGCCCGGTAGAACATCCCGACGAGCTCTCCGACGATCAAATGCCTCGGCGGTCCCTCGACCATCGTCGCGAGATCGATGCCCGCCGGAGAGCTTTGCCACAGAATTCGCTGCGCTGCGTACCCGCTTTGGTCGAACAGACTGACAGTTGCGGCGGCCAGCGGTAGGAGCAGAAGGACGAACACGATCGCGGGAGCAGCCCACTGCTTCACCGGCGGCAGCGTTCGGCCCGGCAGCCCGTCGGCGCGCAACCGAAAGGTGAGCGCCGCGGCTGCCAGCAGCGCGGCGGTCGCCGCCGCTGCGAGGTTTCTGGTGCCGCGCATCGAGATCGGGACGTCAGCCACATACAGGACCCAGCCCCCTGTGGCGACGATCATCACCGCCAACACCACGACCACTGCCGCGATGACGGCGAGCGCGATGGCCGAACGGCTCGCCGGACCCGGCCGGCGCTCGACCGAGAACGTGAATCGACGCGTCAGCGCGAGCAGGAAAGCCGTGGCAACGGCATAGATGAAGAAGTAGTAGTCGGAGTACGCGACCGCGGCCAGAACCCCGCCGAGCGTGACGCCGCGGCCGGTGGACGGTCGCTCGAGGAATCGCGCTGTACACCAGGCAGCCAGCGGCAGCACCCAGGCGTGCACGAGGTTGAAGTGGCCGGCCAGGTGCACCACCACGAAGGTGCTCCATGTGAACATCAGCCCGGCGACCAGACTCGGCATGGATCGCCTGGTGTAGTGGAACGCCAGCGCGTACGTGCAGAGGCCGTTGGCGAGGACTCCGGCGACGAGCACCACGTTGTGCGCCACGACGGGCGACCCCGTCGGACACAACAGCACCCCGAGTACCGCCTGCAGGATCGTGTGCGTGTGCAGCAGCAGGCTCGTCCCGTAAGGCGCGAACAACAGCTCGCACCAGAGGCCCGATGCATGCGCCGCGAAGGCGCGGCGGAACCACCAGGTGTCCCACACGAAGGTGATGTTGTCGCCGGGGAAGACGCCGGGGACGTGTGAGGACAGCCGGGTCGTGAGCGGCAGCAATAGCCACCACGCCGCCGCCGTCAGACACGCGCCCGCCACAACGTGACGGGCCGCGCGGCGCGGCCAACTCCGCGACGGCCGAACCGCCGGCGAGGACGAGATGGCGGAAGGGGGCGAGGAGGGCACGGGGGGCGAGGGTGGCAAGGAGCCCGCGCCCGCGTCTAGTACCGACAGACGTCCCTGATCGCGTGCAGCACGTCGTCGGACTGCGGAAGGATTTCCTCCTCGAGGTCCGGCGCGTACGCCACCGGACAGTCGAGTGCCGCGACGCGGCGGATTGGCGCGTCGAGATGGTGAAAGAGCTCGTCCGCGATGCGGGCGGCGATCTCCGCGCCGAAGCCACACGTCAGCTGATCCTCGTGCGCGACGATCACGCGGTTCGTCTTCTGGACGAGCGCGCTGATCCCCGCCCAGTCGTACGGGATCAGCGTGCGCAGATCGAAGACCGCGACGCTGAGGCCTTCCTTCTCGGCCTGCTGCGCGGCGACGAGCGATCGCTGCACGAGGGCGCCCCAGGTGAGGACGACCACGTCGGTGCCGTCGCGGCGGAGCGCGCCCTTGCCGAACGGGATCATGTAGTCCGGTCCGGGGTACTCGCCCTTGTTGTAGGTCTGGCGATAGAGGTGCTTGTGCTCGAGGAACAGCACCGGGTCGTCGCAGCGGATCGACGTCCGCAGCAGGCCGGCGGCGTCCTGCGCGGTGCACGGGAACACGATGCGAATGCCGGGGCAATGCGCGAAGATGCTCTCCCCCGACTGGCTGTGGTACGGCGCGCCGCCGCGCAGGTAGCCACCGATGGGCGTGCGAATCACCATCGGGCACGAGAACGTGTTGCCCGAGCGGTACCGCAGCATCGTGACCTCGTCGCGGATCTGCATCATCGCCGGCCAGATGTAATCGAAGAACTGGATCTCGACGACCGGCTTGATGCCGCGGACGGCCATGCCGAACGCGCGCCCGACGATGTTGGCTTCGGCCAGCGGCGAGTTGAAGACACGCGCGCTGCCGTACTTCCGCTGCAGGCCGTGCGTGACCTTGAAGACGCCGCCCTTGCCGGAGATCTCCGACAGGTGCTCTTCGCGCGAGCAGTCAGCCACGTCTTCGCCGAAGATCACGATGCGCGGGTTGCGCGCCATCTCGTCCTTCAGCGTCCGGTTGATGGCGGCGACCATCGTGTCCGGCTTGCCGTGGGGCTCGGCCGGCGCCTCAAACGCCGCCGACGTCGGATCGACGTCCGGCGAGAACACCCAGTCTGCGGCCGTCGACCGCAGCGGCCGGTCGGCCTTCAGCGCGCGGTCCGCCGCGTCGGCGACCTCGCGATCCACTTCCTGGGCGATGGCCTCGAGATCGGCCTCGGTCGCCAGCCCTTCAGCGAGCAGGAACGCGCGCATTCTGGGCAACGGATCGCGCGCCGCCTCGGCCGCCCGTTCCGCCGCCGTCTTGTAGAGCCGCTCGTCGTCCGAGAGCGAGTGCGAATATGGACGGACGACCGTCGCGTGCACCAGCGCGGGGCCCTGCCGGTCGCGGGCCCACTGGAACGCCTCCTGCAGCGCAGCGAAGCTGGCGAGGAAATCGCAGCCGTCCACGCGCAGCACCTTCAAATGCGGGAATCGCTCGACGAGGTTCGAGATCGATCCGCCCGGCGTCTGCGCTTCCACGGGAACCGAGATCGCGTAGCCGTTGTCCTCGACGACGTACACGACGGGGAGCTGGCGTGTCGAGGCCGTGTTGAGCGATTCCCAGAACTCGCCTTCGCTCGTGGCGCCTTCGCCGAGCGAGCAATAGACGATCTCGTCGTGGTGGAACTTCGACTCTCGACCCGGGATCGACTCGATCTGTTCGTAGAGGACGCCGGCCTCGGCAGCGCCGACGGCGTGAAGGCACTGCGTGCCTGTGGGGCTGCCCTGCGAGATGATGTTGAGCGCGGTGCTGCTCCAGTGCGACGGCATCTGCCGGCCGTGCGACGCAGGGTCATCCTTGGCGCCGACGGCCTGCAGGAGCATGTCGTACGGCGTGACGCCGAGCGCCAGCGCGAGCGCGCGATCACGGTAGTACGCGCACACCCAGTCGTACCCTGGACGCAGCGCCATGCCCGACGCAACGAGCAGCGCTTCGTGCCCTGCGCCGCTGATCTGGAAGTAGATCTGACTCTGGTTCTTGAGCTGAACTTCCTTGTCGTCGAGTCGACGCGACGTCAGCATCAACCGATACGCGTGACGCAGATCCTCGGCGCGGAGATCGGTGGTTGGCGACGGACGGTGTGAGGAATCAGGACGAGCGTGGGCTGGAGCGTGGCGGGTGGCCGAAACCTTCATCAGGCAGCCTCGACGACGTTCGGAAAGGGCCTCGAATCGCTGGCGCGAGGCCGTCGGCAGGGCTCGTGGCCCCGGCACACAAATCGAATTATAGCATCGGGCGGGTGCTATAATTCGCGCGTTTCTCGCCGTTAGAAAATTCCAGAGAGTCAACGCCATCAACGAGTTACAGCCGAGCGTCGCACGCGGCGCCGGAGGAAGGTTCAGCCATGGCCGACGGGGTCCGCTTGCACCGGTGGGACGAGATCGCGCTCGAGAAAGTGACGGAGGTGATCTCGCGGAAGATCGTGACGGGCGAGAAAGAGATGCTCACGCAGATTTACTTGAAGCGCGGCGCGCTCGTCCCGATGCACAAGCACGAGGCCGAGCAGATGACCTACACGCTGCAGGGTGCATTGCGATTCCTGGTGGACGGCGAGGAGATCGTCGTGCGCGAGGGCGAGGTGCTGCTGATCCCGTCGTGGGTGGAGCATCAAGCCGAGGCGCTCGACGACACCCTGACGCTCGACATCTTCAGTCCAATTCGCCACGACTGGCTGAACGGAACGGACGATTATTTCCGTCGCTGACGTTACGGCCGCAGAGGCCGCAAAGAAGTCCGCGATACCTCAGCGACCTCCGTCGCGCCGCCAGCTCGGTGTGCAGCGGCAGCTAGTGGATCCGGCCGTTCCAGTCGTCCGAGCGGCCGCCCTGGTGGACGTCGAACTTCCGTCGCAGCCGCGAGATCTTCCACTTCGTGTAGCGGTACTTCAGCTCGGCGATCGGGTGAAACCGCACGCGGCGGCCCATCTTGAGGTACGCGTACCCGATGACGATCCCGCCGAGGTGCGCGAAGTGCGCGACGCCACCGCCGTCAGCGGTCAGTGAGGAGTAGAGTGCCACGGCGCCGACGATCATCACGAAGTACTTCGCAGGGATCTGAAAGAGGAAATACAGGTAGATCGGACGATCCGGAAACGTCACGCCGTACGCGAGCAGCAGGCCGAAGATGGCCCCAGACGCGCCGACCGTCGACCCGATGTACATCAGCTGTGTGGCGGAGAACGGCAGCAGCGCCACCAGCACGGTCACGAGGCCCGCGCCGATGCCGGTGACGAAGTAATACCGCGTGAAGAACTTCGACCCCCACAATCGCTCCAGATCGGTGCCGAACATCCACAGCGAGAGCATGTTGAACAGGATGTGGAAGACGCCACCGTGCAGGAACATGTAGGTGACGAGCTGCCAGAGCCACCCGCGCTGGACGACGTCGCGAGGCGCGAGCGCGAAAGGCTCGAACACCGCGCGCATGGTGGCCGGAGACGCCAGCCCGAGGACCACCTGCATCACGAACACCGCTACGTTCGCGATGATCAGGCCCTTGACGACCGGAGTGATCCCGCCGGGGCCGAACGCATATGTGTACCGGGCCGGAGAACGGGCCATCAGGAGGAAAAGCGTACCACACGAGTCAGGATCGCCGACGTGACCTCGGCGAATTCCTGGACGCGGAGCAGCCGGGCCGCGGCGGCCAGCGCCACGAGGCCGCAGACGACGGCCAGGCCGACCCGCGCCACCTGAATGGCCAGCCCATGGCCGGTCAGCCGCGCAGCCAGCTCGTACTCCACGCCCCAGGCGACCAGCGCCATGACCGCGCCGGCGCCGAGCATCCGGAGCGCCACCGAGGCCATGTGCGACACGTGAAGTCCCTCCAGCTCCCGCCGAAGAAGATAGAGCAGAGCCGCCGCATTGGCGAGGGCTGCCACCGATGTGCCCAGCGCCAGCCCGCGATAGCCCATGGTCCGCACGAGCATCAGGTTGAGCGCGATGTTGAGCGAGATCGTCGCCGCCGAGACGATGGCCGGCACCCGGCTCTTCCCGATCGCATAGAACGTCGGCGTGGCCACCTTGACGATCGAATAGCCCGACAGTCCAACCGCGTAGCACATCAAGGCGCCCGCGGTGGCGGCGGTGTCCGCCGGCGTGAAGTGTCCGCGCTCGAACAGCAGCGCGACGATCGGCCGCGCGAGCACCACGAGCCCGAGCGTTGCCGGCACCGTCAGCGCGAGCATCATCGAGACGCCGGTCGAGATGGTCTGCCTGAGGCCGTCGCGGTCGTCGGCAGCGGCCCGGCGCGCGATGCGGGGAATCGAGGCCGTGGCGATCGACACGCCGAAGAGTCCCAGCGGCAGATACATCAGGCGGAACGCGTAGTTGAGCCACGACACCGCCCCCGTGCCTTCGCTGGTCGCGAGCCACGTGTTCACGAAGACGTTCACCTGCGTGGCCGCGAGCCCCAGCGTCCCCGGCCCCATAAGCAGCAGCACTTCGCGCAGGCCACGGGCCTTGAGGTCGAGCATCGGCTGATAGCGATAGCCCTCGCGCCTCAACACAGGCCACTGGATCGCGACCTGTCCGACCCCGCCCACCAGCACGCCGATGGCCATCGCGAGAATCATCGGAATACCGAGCCGTTCAAGCACCGGCAACAACGCGAGCGTCGTCACGATGCTGCAGACGTTGAACACGGCGGGCGCCAGCGCGGGGACGAAGAAGCGGTCGAGCGAGTTCAGCATGCCCATCGCGACGGCGGCCGTCGCGACCAGCATGAGAAACGGCATCATCGTGCGGGTGAGGAGCACGGTCAGCTCGATCTTGCCGGGCACGAGCGCGTAGTTTCCGGCAAGGAGCCGCACGAGCGGGTCGGCGAACACGATGCCGAGCGCCGCGACGATCGCCGTCGCGATCAGCACGGCCGTGACGACGCTGTGCCCGAGACGCCAGGCGGCGTCACGTCCATCACGCGCGACCGTGCGCGTGAACGTCGGCACGAACGCGGAGCTCAACGCGCCTTCGGCGAAGAGGTCGCGCACCAGATTGGGGACGCGGAAGGCGACGTTGAAGGCGTCGACGGCGTTGCTCGCGCCGAAGAAGTACGCCATCACCTGTTCGCGGACGAGACCGAGGACGCGACTTGTCAGCGTCGTCGCGCCGATCACGCCGGCCGAGCGGGCGAGGGACCGGGAGACGCCGGGGCGCGACTCCTCGTCGTCCAGCCGGGTGGACGGGTCGAACTCGCTCATGAATTGGGCACAAAAAAAGGGGTCTTCGGTGGCCCGTCGACCCCAAGAGGAGGATGGGAAGTGGGTCTTCCCAATGGAGTAGACGGAGGCGCCGGGCGGAAAGTTTGTCCGGTCACCCCAGGCGCTTCTTCACGGCCTCGCTAACTGCCTTACCGTCCACCGTCTTACCGGCCAGCTCGGCCATAGCGGCTTTCATGACCTTGCCGAAGTCTTTCGCCGACGCCGCCCCCGTAGAGATTACTGCCCGGTCAACGGCGGCGGCGAGCTCTTCGGCCGACACGGCCGGCGGCAGCAGGCGTTCCAGGACCACGATCTCGCGCTGCTCCTTTTCGGCCAGGTCGAGCCGATTGCCCTTCGTAAACTGCTCGATCGAGTCACGACGCTGTTTCACGAGGCTGGCCACGACCTGCAGTTCTTCGGCCGCCTCCAGCGCACGGCCCTTTTCGATTTCGCGGTTCATCAGCGCCGTTTTCAGCATGCGCAAGGTGCCGAGCGTGTCGATGTCCTTGGACTTCATGGCGGCGACGATCTTTCCGCTGACCTCTTCGATGAGCGACACGCGCGTTCCTTTCAGGATGCCGACGGACGCCGATTGGCTGCCACAGCTTACCCCAGCCAGGTGAGCCAGCCGTGTGCGCCGGTGACGAATGTCACGGCAACGAGCGCGGCCACGACCAGACGCCACGCGACCTGGCGTGACCAGGCCCACGTGACGCCGCGGGCGGCGAGCGCCGCCACGATCGGCACCACGGCGAAGTTGATGCGGCTGATGAACTCCTCCGCATAACGCTGGAAGCGCGGCTCGATCGGCGTCAGCGCCGATGCCGTGACGAAGACGGCATAGATGACGAGGCAAGCCGTCGCCAGCAGCGTCACCGGATCTCGCGCGCGCCGCATCCACAAGGTCCACCCGCCGAGAAAAGTCAGGGCCAGCACGGGCCAGCCGAACGACGACTCGGCGATGACGACGGCTCGCCCGAAACGTTCGGCAGGCCCTCGCACAGGAAGCACACGCTGCGGCGTGTCGTCTCGAGTCGGGAATGTCGACACGCCAGGCGCCGCATTCGCCATCTCAGCGCTCGCACCTGGCTTCAGCCGTTGCAGCGTCCGGTACGACTCCGGAAAATGCCCGTAATAGAGGCCGACCGACACCACGGCCGCAAGCACCGCCGCCAGCACGATCTGGTAGCTCGCTGGACGGAGCCCGACTCCGGCCAGCCAGTAGAAGACCGCCGTCGCGCACATCATCGCGAGCAGCAGCGGGAAGAGGCCCACGTGCGAAAGACACGCGAGCGTCGCAAGCAGCAAGAGCGCGACGAGCCACCACCGGGAGGGCCGGCCGGCGGGATACATCGCGATCCAGGCGAGCGTCGCCGCCGTGGCCGACTGCCCGAACGCGTACGTCAGATTCGCGAAACCCAGCACGGAGAACGGGAGCGGCACGAGATGACAGACGACGATCGCGAGGATCCCCGCGGCGCGATCGTTCCAGACGCGCGCGAGCAGGGGATAGAGCATCAGCGCCGCCAGCGCGCGCGCCACGAGCACCACCACCTTGAGGAGCGCCATGTAGTCGTGCGTGACGTAGGACCACGGCGCGGCGATCACGTACAACGCGATGGCGTACGGAAAGCTCACGCCGCTCGGCATCGGCTGCGTGAAGTAGAAGCGGCCGCCCAGCACCCATTCGAGGCGATGCGCGTGAAAGAGTGCATCCGCGATCGGCTTCGAGGGATGGAGCAGGCCGGCGAGCTCGACGAGCAGAAATGCCGCCGACACGGCGATCGCGATCCGCGCCGCGTCCTCGAGCGGCTGTCGCCGCACGCGCGCGGCGAGCTCGCTCCCCGCGACGACGGCCACGGCGATCCACGCCGCGGCCCACGGCAGCGTCGTCAAATAGCGACTGTACGGCGCCATGCCGCTCGAGAGCGCGAACGCCAATGCCGCGGCGACGGCGACCGCCGTCACGGCGGCCGCGAACTGCGGAAGTGCAAGCGCCGCCAGCATCGCCGCCACGATCGCCATCGAGATCGCGGACGACACCAGCAGGGCTGTCGGCGGCGTCGCCACGCGGGCCTCGGGGACGCACGCCAGCCCGCGTACCTGAACGCCAAGCTCGCGCCGATCGCTCGAGCTCGGAACAAATGTCGGCGTCGTCACGAGCGTCAGGCGCAGTCCGTCCTGCGATCGGGCGGGGATCTGGAAGCGAAGGACCTGGTACTGATTGCCGCCGAGGCCGCGCGCGATGACACCGCCGTCCGACGCGACCTGCAGTGTGGCCTGCGGCTGGCCCGGCGGCCGCGCGCCCCGGAATGCGACGCCGCAGGACCAGCCGGTGGCTCGGTCGAAGCCCGGCAGCGAGAGGTCGGCGCGAGCCGAGCTCCACGCGAAAGGTTCGCCGTTCGCGCGCTCGACTGGATAGAAACCGGTGGTGACCGCCGTCAGGTCCCGGTCGAGATCGAGCGTCATCGCCGGGTGCGCCACAAACGCGACCCCGGCGGGAATGGCACCAGCGAGCGCACCGATGAGGGCGTATGCCGCGATGCGCCCGAGCAGGCGGGTCATGAGGCTCGCGCTACTCCAGCGCCGGGCCGAGCACGCCGAGCCATCCGATGACGCCGAGCGCCGCGCCAAGCGCAGAGGCCGCGACGGCCAGCGCACGTCTCTGGCCTCCGGCGTTCCAGAGCGTGACGACGCCGGTGGCGGCGAACACGGCCACCGGAGGCACGGCCGCGTAGTATTCACGGACGGCCTGACCACGGAAGGCGTCGACGAAGATCAGCGCGAACGTCGCGAGCAGCCATCCCCAGACGAGCAGCCACCAGTCATCCACTCGTCGCGCGCGCACGTTGACGACTACGCCGAGCACGGCCAGCAGGAAGAATGGCCAGCCGAAGGCGGAAACCGGCTGCCCCAGCACAGCGGCTGCGCGGGCCGTCACCGTCTCTGAAGCCGGCCGGGACAGCTCGGGTGGCGGCGCCGGCCGCGTCGCCACCTCGAGGCGCACGGCCAGGCCGGCCTCGCGCGCCGACCGTTCCGACGGAATGACGGCCGCGAGCCCCGCAGCGGTCACGAGCGTGATTCCGAGAGCCACGCCTGCCTTGCGTCCACCGCGGCTGCCGAAGGCGACCAACAGAAGCGACGAGGCTCCGAGCGTGGACGCGAGCGCCGTGAAGCTGCCCACATCGGAGAGGAACGCGACGAGCGCGGCGGCACCCGTCGCCCAGAATTGCCACGGCCGTCTGTCGACGAGCGCTGCGGTGGCCGCCGACATCGTGACCAGCGTCGCCGCCTGCCCGAACACCGCCGTGAGCCGCGCGTCGGCCATGTACTGGAATCCGATCGGCAGCAGCTGCACGACGGCCACCGCGATGGCGGCCAGGACGCGGTCGCCGGTTCCGCGCACGATCATCCAGTAGAAGAACAGGAACGAGACGGCCTCGGCAACCGCCGCGACGGTCCAGAGCAGGCTCACGCGGTCGGCCACGAGACGCGCGAACGGCAGCGCCGCCACGTAGAAAGCGATCGGATAGCTGAATGCGCCGGCCGTCAGGAGCGAAAGCCGCCCGGCGTGGAAGGTCGCGTCTGCCAGCAGCTTATCCGGATGCAGCAGCACCAGCAGGTGGAGGTAGAGCGCCGAGCCGGTGAACATCAGCGCGAATCTGGCGGTGTGGCGCAGGCGCTCGTGACGCCAGCGTTCGACGACGAGCGCCACGAGGAGGAGCGCGATGCCAATCGACGCCGCAAGCGCCTCGACGAGAGTGAGCCACGGCGCGAACGGTCCGAGGCCGATGCGCAGCACCGTGGCCTGCGCGACGGCGACCAGCGTCGCTGCGGCCACGGCCGTGGTGGCCGTGGCCGCCAGCAGCCCGAAAATCGCGCCGAAGACCCCCGAACCGAGCGCGGCGGCGGCGACCGTGCGCCGCGGAGGGAACGCGCCGAGCGTGGCTGGCTGCACCGAAATGCGATCGATCTGCACGCCGAGCGCGCGCGCGTCGGACGGCCCCGGAACGAACGTGTTGGAGACGGCCAGCGCCAGCGTGACGCCGCGCGCGTGGCCCGTCCGGGCTGGAATCGTCGCCTCGAGCTCCTCGAACGTGTTGCTCGTCTGGCGAGTCGCGACGGGGACATTGTCGGCGAGCACCGTCAGCGTCGGCAGCGTGGAGGGATCGCGACGTCCGCCGCGGACGCGAATCCGCGCCGTCCACGACACGTTGCGATCGAGCCCGGCCAGCGGCATCTCCGCGCGGTCGGCCGTCCACGCAAAGGTCAGCGCGCCGTCGCGCTCTCCCGGATAGAAGCCGCGCAGCAGGCCGGGACGGTCCTGTGTCATCTCGAGCGTGAAACGGGGATCGAGGCCGGAGAGGAGGATCATCGCCGCGGCGCCGGCGAGCGCGCCGAAGATGGCGCAGCCCAGCGCGCGTGCCAGGAGCCTCGTCATGCGGCTTGCTCCGAGTTCGCGATGGCGCGGTAGATCTCGCGGAACTGGCGCTCGACGGCGGCCGGGCGAAACTCCTGCGCGATGATCTTCGCCGTCGACTCGCGCGTGCGGCGCTTCTCGTCGAGGAACGTGACGATTGCCTGCGCCAGCGGCATCGGCTGTTCCTTCGGGACTACGGCGACGTCGTAGCCGAAGATCTCGCCGAGCTCCACGCCGCCTGGGCTGTCGGACGTGATGACCGGTGTGCCCGTCGCGAGCGCTTCGAGCGCGACGGTCGGGCAGGCCTCCAGCAGGGACGGGAGCACGAACGCGTCGGCGGCCGCGTCGTACCGCGCGATGGCGTGGTTGTCCACCAGGCCCGCGAACGTCACGTGGCCCTCCACGCCGTTGGCGCGCGCGATGTCCTTCAACTCCGCGGCGAGCGGCCCGGTGCCGCAGATGATCAGCCGCGTGTCCGGGTGGGTCCGGACGACTTCGCCGAGCGCCTCGAGCAGGAAGCGCTGTCCCGCGAGCGGATGCAGGCGCTTGACGTTGACCAGCACGTGCCGCTGCCGGATCCCGAGCGCCAGGCGCGCGCTCAGCTGCGCGCCCGAATCGTGGAACTCGAACTCGGACGCCACCGGCGGATACACCACCGACGTCTGGCGGCGCGCGAGGCCGAGCTCCACCGCGCGCGTCTGCAGGCCGTGACTGTAGAAGGTGACGTGGGAGGCGGCGCGATACGCGCGCGTGAAGAGATCGAGCCCGCGTTTCGGCGCGTAGTGCCAGATCTCGGTCCCGTACAGGGTCAGGACGAACGGCTTGCCGGCGCGCGCCGCCAACCAGGCGCCCATCTCCGCCAGCAGGCCGTTGCTGTGCACGTGGACGACATCGGCGTCCTCGATGAAGCGCTGGCCCGCGCGGAAGATTCGAGCCGCCGTCAGCAGGCTGCCGCTGCGCAGGATCTTCGAGACTCGGCCGCCGCTCTGCGGCGCGATCCAGGCGACGGGACCGGGCAGCCTCGATGCCGCGAGCGCCAGGTCGGTCGACGCACGCGGAGGATGCGCGATGAACGACACGTCGTCGCCGGCATCCCGGGCCCAGCAGCCGAGGTGGTAGGGGAGCAGCGCGTTGGCCGCCTGGTCGGGCGGCAGGTGCGGCGTGACGTGACAGATGCGCACGAGAAGATCAGGCGCCGATCGCCGCGGCCGTTGCCGCAGGCTCGGCGTAGCGATCGTGAAACTCGCGGAACGTCGCCGGCCGGGCGCCCAGCTCGCCGACGGCGAACTCGAGGAACCGATCGAGCCGGTCGAGGAACGCCGCCAATTCGGCGTCGGTGCGATTGTAAGGGCTGCCGCCGACGATGGCCTCGCTCGAGTGGAAGAGCATGTTCAGCACCGGGACGCCGGCGATCGTCAGCCGCCGCGCGAGCGCGCACATCTCCTCGAAGGACGAGTACGACGGACGCAGCCACTGCAGGCGCGCGATGCCCAGCTTTCTCAAGATGCGTCGCGTGTTGTACGGCCACGGCGCGCGGCCGTACGCGCGCGCGACCCACTGAGGCACGTCGCGATCGAGCGCGGCCGAACACGGAATCTCCAGCACGCGGCTCGTCCCAGGACGAACGGCCGAGTCATAGGCCAGGAAGTACGGCGCCAGCGGCGCGTCGACGAAGTCGGGGCCGCCTTTGTGCGCCTCGTAGAACAGGGGCGCCACGCTCGACTCCACCAGATAGCCGTATCGCTCGAGGGCGGCGACGTGCGCGGCGTCGAACCCGAAGCGTCCCGAACGATATGAAACCGGCGGCTCACCGACCGCCTGCGCAATGGCAGCCGTCAACTGCGCGAGCTGGGCCTCGAACTGATCGAGCGGCAACGATTTCGCGTACGGATGCTGCTTGACGTCCTCAGGCGAGCAGGGCGGCGTCTCCCACGCGTGGTGGTGCGCGCCGATCTCGCAGTCGCCCCGGAGCTTCAAGTACCGCAGGACCTGCTTCGACCGCTCGTCCGTCGCCACCGGCCACGTGACGACGTAGGTCGGCCGGACGCCGTGCCTGCCGAAGAGCGCGTGCAGCTTCGGGAGCGCGTAGATGTTATCGAACGTCTGGTGCTCGCGCGCGGCAGCGTCCCACTGGTTGTCGCCTTCGGTGTCGATGCCGACGAGCAGGTGCGGCGCCATCCTGGCTAGCGGTCCTGATCCGAGTCGCCGAGTGTGACGTGCCAGCGATCCGTCGCCGTGTAGTAATCGCCCGGCAACTCGACCCGGTTCACCTTCGCCGTGAACTCCATCGTCGACTTCACGGCGAAGTAGCCGGACCGTCGCATCACGCGCCGGAACCCGGCGTGCAGGCAGAATGCGCGGATCTTGTCGGAGTCGGCGGCGCGCGCTTCCCGGTCCACCCAGCGCAGCAGGGTCTTGAGCCCCGACTCGTCAGTCGGCGCGACGAGGAAGTCCACCAGGCTCGTCACCCGGCCGCGCGCTTCCTGCAGGTGCCGGTAGACGGCATAGCCGTGCAGCTCGCCGCTGCGCCGAAGCGCCGCCACCGAGTAGCGGACGTGCGGGGCTTCGATGAACTTCCAATTGAGGTACGGCGCGTCGCGCCGGACGGCGAACTCGAACTCCGGCGCCAGGCGGTCCCAGAGCGTCGTGAACTCGGGGCCGAAACGCTTGATGACCTCGATCTCGGCTCGCATCGGTCGCGAGCGCGACACCAGGCGCACGAACGGCAGTGTCGCCGCCGATACGAGGTTGTTCACCGCGTCGGGCCACTGCGGGCGCTTCAGGGCGCGGCGTGTAAGCGGCTTGATCAGGCACGGCACCGGCCCCGGCTCCGGCCAGCGGAGCTTCCGGAACAGGCGATGCGAGGAGTCTGAGAGGCCGAGGCCCAGGGCGGCCCCGACGTCGCGGTCCCACGTGCGGAAGAGCACTTCGCCTATGCCCTGACGTTGGCGCTCGGGCGCGACCATCACGTCCATGCCCCACGACGCGTCCACTTCCTTGCCGTGCGCCTGCAGCCGCACGGGCATGGTCGCGTACTGGCCGACGAGCGTCGGACCTTCGCGGGCGATCCAGATGACCGGGGCGCCGCCGGGGTTGTTCGGGTTGCGGCGGTACTGCCATTCCCAGCGGAGACGGCTGGCCTCCGCGGCGTCAGCACCGAAGACGCGGCGGTACAGGGCTTCGAGCGCCCGGCGATCGTCCTGACGAAATCGGTCGATGTCGGCCATCTGGCGGGGAAGAGCACCTGCGCGGGCGCAGGCGACAATCGGCCATCGCGCCGATTCCGCAATTCTACACGGCCTTCCTCAGCGCGTACTGGACGTGGCCGATGACGATGTCCTGCGTGAGCGGGCTGTCACGCAGCCAGCGGGCCACGGGCCCCGGCAGCTTGCGGAACGTGCCGGTGAGGTAGAGGTCCTCGACAGCGACGCTGAAGCCGGCGGAGGCCACCTGCGCTCGGAGCC
Source organism: Acidobacteriota bacterium (assembly GCA_046735235.1). Taxonomy (GTDB): domain Bacteria; phylum Acidobacteriota; class Vicinamibacteria; order Vicinamibacterales; family JAENWD01; genus JAENWD01. Next base: position 19,032 of record JBKPSY010000277.1, read on the forward strand.
GCCTGATTCGGACGAGCTCCAGCAGATCGTCGTGCTTGTGGCCGTTGGCGCGCGCGATCTTGATGAACGAGTTCTCGTCGGCGCGCTCGCGCAGCGTCCACTCGGCGTGACGCGCGAGCGCTCGGAAGGTCGCGAAGGCCGCGCGACGGCCGATGAGCAGATGCAGCGGTATCGGCACCCTCAGCCGCGGAAGGTGTGCGCCGTGGAACGACAGGTATGGCGCCGTCGACAGGTACATCGATCCGCCAGGCTTCAGGACCCGCGCACACTCGTGCAGGTAACGCTGCGCGTCGGCGACGTGCTCGATGACGGCGTGGGAAAAGACCCAGTCGAACGAGGCGTCGGCAAACGGGAGCCGCTGGCCGTCGGCCTGCACGAAGTCGAGATTCCTGATTCCGCGGTCCTTCGCCAGCGTCACGCCGGCGGCGCCGAACCGGTTCACGAGGTCGATGCCGACGACGAAGCCCGCCTCGTCCGCGAAGGAAAGCGGCATACCCCCGCCGCCGCACCCGGCATCGAGCACGTGGCCGCCCACCTGGAAGTTGGCCTTCTCGAGGAAGGCGAAGACCTTGGCGCTCCGGTAGTACTCGAACAGCGCGTAGTCGTACTCCGAGCGGAACCTGACGTCCGCGTGCTGCTTGATCAGCTGTTCGTCGATGCGTCTCACTGAGAATCCGAGCCCAAGGCCAGCCGCCTATTGTACCAGTCCAGGTACAACCGACGCTCTCGTCCAGGGCGTACGGAACATCACGAGGTCCGGCGCGCCGGCGGCCTCCTGCTCCGCGTGAATCCGGTAGACCTCGTGAAAGAGGTCCTTGCGCGCCACGATCTCCGGATACCACTCCGGAAAGATGATCAGCAGATCCGGGCGCTGGCTCTCGAGAAACGGCACGAATCGCCGCATCCGCTTCGGGTGGATCGCCTCAGGAGTGACGAGCCCCTCGGTGTCGATGATGAAGCGCCCCGAAAAATAGGCGATGGCGCCGATGTCGTTCGTCGCGATGCGCGCCTCCGGCGTGGTCGTCTTCTGCAGCCACCGCGCCGTGGCGACCTGCAGGAGGTTGATGTTCCTCACCTTCAGCGCGTAGTCGGTGGCGTTGTCGTAGAGGCCCAATCCCTGCCGGCCGAGCGTGCTCACGAGGAAGATGGTGATGACCCAGCCGGGCCGGACGAGCCGCTTCAGCTCGAACACGCCGACGACCGCGACGACGACGAAGAGCGCGAGCAGGTGGAAGAGATAGCGGCCGTCGTGCACCGTCAGCGGCGGCTCTGGCGCGACGAGCCCTTTGAGCAGCGGGCTCGCGACGAACACCGCCAGCACCAGGTATCCCCCCTGGCGGCGGGTCGCGGTGGAGCCAATCAGGCCGAGGAGGGCACAGGCGCCGACGAGCGCGCCGAGGCCGATATCGGGAAACTCCTTCTCGCACAGCGTGAGCAGCTGGTAGACGTACTCGATGGGGAACCAGCGCGCGTCGCGCAACGCGTCGTGCCACCGGCCCTCCATCAGCGACGGCACCGTCCCCATGCCGTAGGTCTTTGCATAGAACGTCAGCGGCAGCGGATGGCCGCTGGTCGCGTAGTTCAATCCGACGAACGCGGCCGAGGGGATCGCGAAGAGGCCCAGCGGCGCGAGAAACGTCCAGAGGCGGGGACCGGGCAATCGTCCGCGCAGCGTGCGAATCGTCCAGTCGAGCGCCAGGATCGGAAACACGACGAACGTCTCCGGGCGTGCCGTGCCGGCCAGGCCCGCCAGCAGACCCCACCAGGGGCGGCCGCTCTCGAGCGCCCGGAGGTAGGCCAGCAGCGTCCCGACGCTCAGCGCCGCATACAGGCCGACCTCCATGCCCGACAGGCTGCCCCACGCCATGCGTGGCGACAGCGCCACCAGCACCGCGGTGTAGAGGCCGAAGCCGCGGGACCCGAGCAGCCAGCGCACGATCTCGCCGCATAGGAGCGCCGTGGCGATCGTCAGCGCCAGCCCGATGATCTTCGTGCTGAGAATCGGGCCGAGACCAAGCGCGGCAGGCACCGCAAGCACGAGGGTCCAGAGCGGGGCGGTCGATCCCGCGACAGGGATACCGGGGTTGTACGAGAAGCCGAGGCCGTGCCCGATGTTCCTCGCGAACTGGAGGTGGATCCACGCGTCGTCCAGGGGGAATCCCCAGAACGTCGAGTGCCATTCGGCCAGCGTGAAATACCAGGCCGCGCCAGACGCCGCGGCCGCCACAAGAAGGACGTGGCCAAGGCCAATCCATCGATCAATGGCCGCTCTGGTTTCCGTCACGGCTTCTCAATCAGCGCGGCGCGATCGTGACCGCCAGGCGTCTCGGCGACGTCGAACTCGTGGATGACCTTCCAGCCCCGATTGGCATCGAGCACGTCCAGAATGGCGGTTCCTTCGTAGCCCATACGAGGGGAAGTGTAGGTGAGGATATAGCGCACATCAGGGCGCAAGCCCTCCTCATCATTGCCAAACCCGTTGCCGACGAAGATCGGCCTGATGCGATTGTCGAGTGCAAGCCCGTTGGCGAGCTTCCCCTCGACAAGAGTGCCGGGTGGCAGCCACTGGCCGACGAGGGTGGAGGCCGTCACGTTCTTGTAGGTGCGGTTCGTGGCCCACTGGCTGTACTGGACGAGGTCAGCGCCGATGATCAGGAGGAGCAGTCCGTTCGCGAGCGTCGGCACTCGCTCCCCCGACAGCCAGCCTGCCACCCGCGGCCAGGCGGCGTACAGGCCTGCCGTGAGGGCGACGGCTCCGATCGATCCCGCCCAGACCGTGCCACGGACTTGCGGCGCGAACGCCACACGGGCAAGCGCGGCGCAGATGACATAGGCGGCATACAGCACACACGGCGCCATCACGGCCGCAAGGCGACGAGGCCGCCCTGCCGCGTCGACGGGGACGAACCGGCGATCGCCGGCCAGGATGGGCGCCGCCAGCGCCACGAGGGTCGGGATGAAGATTAGGAGCCGCCGCTCGTTGCCGGCATCGTGGACGATGATTTCGAGCAGTCCGAGACCGACGGAAAGCGCGAGGAGGCGTTCGGCGGAACGTGCCGCTCGCCAGCGCCACGCCAGTCCCAGCGCTCCCGCCAATCCGAGGAACACCACCGGCAGCTGCCTCAGGAAGAAGTCGTTCACGGCGGGAACCCAGGAAGCGCGGCTGATCAGAGCGCCGACGCCGTAGGTGGGCTTCCGCGTCACCGACATCTGCCAGTTGTAGAAGCGAACCTCGCTCCAGTGCGGAACCGCGAAGAAGACGAGGAAAAGGACCGCGGCAATCGCGAGACCGGCCAACGTCCAGATCGCCGCGTCCGAGCGGTGTCGCAGATCAGGATTGTCGCGTGCCCGCATCCCGAGCGCCACGGTCGTCGCCGCTTCGAGACCGAGCGCCACGATGTAGAACGCTGCCGACGCCTTCGAGAAGAACGCCAGCCAGGCGGCCACTCCGGCCACAGCGCCCCAGGCCCGATGACGTTCGGCGAGCGCGTAGGCGCCCCAGGACACCGCGATGAACGACACCATAGTGGTCTCGAGCAGCGCGACGCGATTCCACTGCACCCAGCCGTGATCGCAGGCGAGCAGCGCCGCCGCCACAAGCGCCGCACGTCGGCTCGCTGACGCGCCGACTCCCAGCGCGACGAACAGAACCGCGAGCGTCCCCATCGCCATTGAAACAATGCGCGCCTGCCACTGTCCGACGCCGAACGACTCGAAGGCGACGTACTCGAGCCCCGTGAACACCGGTGCGAGATACATCGGATTCCAGCGATCGGTGGACCATTCCCCCCACAGCGCCTTGTTCCTGGCGTTGTGCACCCACGGGCCTTCGTCGTGCCAGGTGATGCCGACAGGCGCTCGCCACGGCGGATCCGCGGTGGGAAACGCGCCGCGCAGCGCGACTGCTAGCAGCAGGATGAGGAGCAGGCCGGCGAAGTACAGGCGGCTGGTGATGTCAGGCGTGTCGGTCACAGGATGCGCCCGGGTCCCGCGTGGACGACGCCTCGGCAGACTGGCGCCGGGAGCCGTGGATGGTCCAGAATCACTCTACTACACGAACCGAGGCCACCCCTCTGCCCGAGCCCACCCCCTCGCCACTCTCGCCTCGCGCTCCCGACAGCACGCCTGAGATCTCCGTTGTCGTGCCGACCTACAACGAGCGCGGAGGGATCGCGGAGCTCGTGGCAGCCGTCTGCGGCGTGTTCCGTGAAAGCGGGATGCACGGCGAGCTCGTCATCGTCGACGACAACTCGCCTGACGGGACCGGGAGCATCGCCGATGAATTGGCCACGCGCTATCCGTTGACCGTCGTCCATCGCGCGGGAAAGCTGGGCCTCGGGTCGGCGGTGATGGAAGGCTTCGGCGTCGCACGCGCACCGATTGTTGGCGTCATGGATGCCGACTTCAGCCATCCTCCCGCAGCCCTGCCGCGACTTCTCGAGCAGATGCGCCGCAGCCAGGCCGATGCGGTCGTCGGGTCCCGGTACATTCCTGGAGGCTCGGTCAGGAACTGGCCATTCGGACGGCAGCTCATGTCGCGGCTCGCGTGCGTGCTTGCCTGGCCGCTGACGCCGGTGCGCGACGCCACCTCGGGGTTCTTCCTGATCCGCCGAGACATCGTGACGGGCGTGCAGATCGCGGCGGGCGGCTTCAAGATCTGCCTGGAGCTCCTAATCCGGAGTCCCATTCGTTCGGTGGCCGAGGTGCCCTACGAGTTCGTCGACCGCACGACCGGCGAGAGCAAGATGAGCACGCGCGAGGCGATGGGCTATCTGACGCAGTTGCGCCAGTTGTACGCCGTGAAGTTTTTCGGGGATTCGAAGCCCAGGCTCAGATACGACCGGGGCCGTCCAGCCTGACGGCGGATCTCAGAGCGGCTGCACGCGGCCGGGCGGAAAGGCCAGCTCCGGCGGCGTCGCGTCCACGATTTTCTGTCCGAAAAAGATTCTCGACGTCAGGTGCGTGACGATGCTGGGCTTGGTCCACGCAAGGCGAGCCACGTCCGCGAGATGCCGGGCGAGGTACGCGGGCCGCAAGAAGAACCGCCGCCTGGCGCGGTTGATGGCGTCCATCACGATCCGTTCGTTCAGGCCGTTCCCCTCGAGCAGATAGTACGAGTACTCCATCTTCGGCCACTCTTCACGAGCCAGCAGTCCGTCGCGGCGCACCTTGTCGTAGAGCGCGGTGCCCGGATACGGGACGGCCGGATAGAAGTTCGCGAAGTCGGGCTCGAGGTCGATCGCGTAGCTGGTGGTGGCGTCCAGGGTCTCGGGAGTGTCGCCAGGATAGCCAAAGATGAAGAACCCGAACGACTTGATGCCGGCCTCGCGCAGGTTCTGGAAGGCCGTGCGGATCTTCTGCTCCTCGAGGCGCTTCACCATGTCCTTCCGGATCTCCGGCGACGCCGACTCGATCCCCATCGCGAGCATCCAGCAGCCGGATCGCCGCAGCCGATGGACGAACGCGGGATCCGTGAGGTTGTCGGCGCGGGCGTTGCCGAACCACCGGACGTTCAAGTTCCTGGCGATCAGCTCGTCGCAGAACGCGCTGAACGTCTTCGCGTTCAATGTGACCGTGTCGCCCCAGAGATAGAAGAAGTTCACGCCGAGCTCGCGCTGACTTCGCTCCATTTCGTCCACGAGCGCCTTGGCCGAGCGCTCGCGGAACTTGTGTCCCTGGTGAATGGGCGCCACGCAGAAGTCACAGGAATACGGGCAGCCGCGGCTCGTTTCGACGATGACGTACGGGGAGCCGACCATCGGCAGGCGGTACCGCCGGAGATCGAGCAGATCCCAGGCGGGGTAGGGCATGTCGAGGAAGCCCGTGAAATTGCCATGCACCGAGTGCTCGACGACGGCGCCGGCGCGCCGCCAGGTCAGGCTCGGGACAGCTTCGGGACTGAAGGTGTCCTGCGCCGCCAAAGCGAGCACGGCATCCTCGGGCTCGCCGACGATCATGGCGTCGACCTGCGGCGCGCACGCCATCGATTCGGCCGGGGCCGCGGACGCGTGCGGACCGAAGCAGACCAGAGGCGCGGCAAACGCCTGCTTCAGCTTCGTCATCTCGGCGACGTCGGCGAGCAGAGTCGGCGTCGTCGAAGGGAAGACGATCAGGGCCGGCGACGCGCCAGCCTTCCGCAACTCGGCAATCAGCGAGTCGGTCGAGCGCTGCTCGGCCGTGAGGTCCACCAGGCGAACCGGTATCTCACGCTGACGCAGCAGCGCGGCCATCAGGACGAGGCTGTAGGGCGGCTTGGTGGTGCCGAGCACTTCCTCGCGCTCCTGGCAGCGTCCCTGCCGGGTGAAGGCGATGCCGCCGATGAGCGGCGGGTTCACGAGGAGGATGGGACGTCGAGGCGTGGTCATCGGCACCGGGTCATGAAACCGGCACGAGTGGAATCGCGCGCCTGACAGGCGCCGCAACCTGCACCGGTACGGCCGTCTGCGACAGCTCGACCTTGCAGCAGCGGCGGCACGCCGGGAACAGCTTGTGCTGAAGCAGACGGCGCCGGAGCTCGACGTAGCGCTCGCCGTTCCAGATCTCCGCGAGCGTCGATTTCGTGAGGTCCCCGACCTCGATGCGGATGAACGGGCAGAAATACACCTTGCCGCTGAACGACACGCGCGCGTGCTGGAAGGGATACAGACACCGGCCGGCCAACGCCGTGCCCGGCGTGTAGTACGCCTCGGTCAGCTCGGGGAACACCTTGGGGCGGATGTCGAATCGGATGCCACGTTCGAGACACCTGGCGCGGAGCGAGGCCACGTGCGCGCGCACCTGATCGGGCGGCATCAACGGGTCGGGCGTGACGTACGTGGAGATGACCGAGACGTCGCTGTCGAGCAACCGCGCCGTTTCAGCCGCTTCTTCCGGCGTCGCGTACATCAGGTGATTCAGGCCGATGGCGTCGATCCCGAGCTCTTCGGCGACGTCCACCATCTGCTCCAGCGTGGAGAGGCTTTCGGCGGCGACCGTCGTGTTGATGCTGACGCGCAGGGGGGCGCCGAGCCGGCGGGCTGCGTCCTGCAGCCGGCGCAGGCCTGCCGCCGTCCGCTCGAAGGTGCCCTTCTGGCCGCGGGCGCGGTCGTGATGCTCGCCGGGGCCATCGATCGACACGCTGATGTGGCGCAGGAATCCCGCCTGCGCGAGGCGCGCGAGGGCCTCGGCGCGTTCATCCGTGATGATCGTGCCGTTGGTGGTGAGATAGCCGCAGGTGTACCCCTTCTCACCGAACAGCGCGAGGACGTCCATGATGTCCTTGCGCATGAAGATCTCGCCGCCGGTGAGGTTGACCTGCACGCCAGTGCCGTCGGGGAACGCGCGCTGCAACTCGTCGATCGAGAGCTCCTGGCGCCATTCGCCCTCGATGTTCAGCAGGTCGCCGACGTAGCAGAACTCGCAGTGCAGATTGCAGCGCATCGTGGCTTCGTACACGATGCCCCGCGGCAGGGCCTCGGCGCGTCCGCTGCCGTCCCGCGTGAACTGTGCGACACTCCTCTCGTACGCGCGCGCGCGATAGCGCGCCCAGGCGTGCTGCGCCAGAGGCAGAGCGCGCAGGTGCGACAGCACCAGCTCACGGAATCGGCGTGCCAGCAGCATCGAAGGAGATCCCCGTATTGTACCCCGTAACGAGCGCGGCGCCTACGGGGCCAGGCGCCTCACGCCGGACGCTCGCGGCGCTGGCCGCAATCGCGCTGCTCGCCCTCGGACTGCGCGTGTGGAATCTCGACTACGGGCTACCGGGCGTCTTCAACATGGACGAGCGCCCCATTCTCGATCGCGCGCTCACCTTCGCCAAAGGCGACCCCAACCCGCACAACTTCCTCTATCCGACGTTGTACCTCTACGCGATCTTCGCGTGGGAAGCGCTCTACTTCGTGGTGGGTCGCGGGCTCGGATGGTTCTCGTCGCTGGCCGCGTTCCAGAACGCGTTCTTCGTCGACGCGTCCGGGCACGTGCTCGCGGCCCGGCTGCTGACCGCGCTGGTGGGATCCGCCACCGTGCCTGCGGTGTTTCTATTCGGGCGTCGCGTCGGAGGATCTGCGGTTGGTCTGGCGGCGGCATTGCTGCTGGCGGTGGCGCCGCTGGCTGTACGCGACGCGCACTACGTGAAGCTCGACGTTCCGGTGACGCTCTTTGCGACGCTGGCTCTGGCCACGTTGACGCGCATCGCCGCTGAGCCGGAGGCTGCAGCGCGCTGGCGGACGTGGGCGGTGGCCGGGTTCCTCGCCGGCCTCGCGATTTCGACGCACTACTACGCGGCCATCCTCGCCGTGCCGTTTGCCGCCGTCGCAGTGGCCGACGTCGGCCGCTCCGGTCGCTGGGAGACGTCGGCCGGGCTGCTGATTGTCGCGGGACTCGCGACGATCGCCGGATTCGTGCTGGGGTCGCCGTTCTTCGTGCTCGAACCCGGGGTGATCGTGCGCGATTTCACCGAGCTGCGGCAGGTGGACATCGATCGCGCCGTGGGCTCGGGGCTGTTCTCGTCGCTCGATACCTACGGCGCGATGCTGCCGAGGGCGATGGGCTGGCCCACGGTAGCCCTGGCGCTCGCCGGTCTCCTGTCGATGCTCTGGCGCGACTGGCGGCGCGCGCTGCCGCTCGCGGTCTTCCCGCTCGCCTTCATGGTGTTCGTCGCGAACACATTTCCGGCGAGCCGGTATCTCAACATCATCATCCCGACCGTCGCGGTGGCGGCCGCGTGCGGAGCCGCAGCCTTGGTGCGCACGTTCCGTCCAGCGGCGTCGCTGGCATTCGCGGCGGTCATCGCCGTCGCGGCCATTCCGGCGCTGGCGGACAGCGTGCGGTGGGACCATTTTTTCGGACAGCCCGACACACGGACCCTGGCCGGGCAGTACATCGAACGCGAAGTCCCGCCGGGAACCACGATTCTCGTTCAGCCGTACAGCGCGCCGCTGCGACAATCGAAAGAGGGGTTGCTCCAAGCGCTGCGCGCTCACGTCGGCGATGAGGCGCGCGCGCCGATCAAGTACCGGCTGCAGCTCGCCGCGACGCCTTACCCGTCGCCGGCGTTCCGCTTGCTCTATCTCGGTGAGGGTGGCAAGACGGGAGTCGCGCCCGGCGACGTGGACAAGGTGTACGTGTCGCCTCGCGCGTTTGCCGGGGGCGATCTCGTGGCGCTCCGCTCGGCGGGCGTGCGCCTCGTGGTGTTGACCCGCTACGGCCCAACGCCGTCAGCGCTCGTGCCGCTCGAGTCCGTGCTGCGCCGCGACGCACGGCTCGTAAAAACCTTCTCGCCGTACGCGCCCGGCGTTGACGCGGCGGCTGCCGACGTCCCGCCGTTCCGTCACAACAGCAACACCTGGATCGACGAATCGCTCGAGCGCCCCGGTCCGATCGTGGACGTGTGGCAACTCGAGTAGGGCGGGTAATCCCCCACAAACGAAAGCGGCCGCGCCTTGAGGCGCGGCCGCTAATTCTCGGTCTCGACGCGAGCATGCTCGCCTTAGCTCGGCGGCAGCCAGTTACCGTTGACGCAGGTCCAGCCCGTCCCCGGCTTCACTGTCGTGCAGCTGCTGGTCGACGTCGTCGTCGTTGGGGGCAGCCAGCTGCCGTTGACGCACGTCCAACCAGTGCCCGGGCAGACGGTGGTGCAGCTCGTGGTCGTGGTGGTACTGGGTGGCAGCCAGCTGCCATTCACGCACGTCCAGCCGGTCCCCGGCTTAACCGTCGTGCAGCTGCTGGTCGTCGTCGTTGGCGGCAGCCAACTGCCGTTGACGCAGGTCCAGCCAGTCCCGGGGCTGACGGTAGTGCAGGTACTGGTCGTCGTAGTGCTGCCGGGTGGCAGCCAGTTGCCATTCACGCACGTCCAGCCTGTGCCGGGCTTGACCGTCGTGCACGTGCTCCCCGTGGAACCGGTGCTGGTCGTAGGTGGCAGCCAGCTGCCGTTCACGCACGTCCAGCCGGTGCCTGGACTCACGGTGGTGCAACTGCCCGTGGAGGTCGTCGTCGTCGGCGGAAGCCAGCTGCCGTTGACGCAGGTCCAGTTCGCGCCTGGCTGCACGGTGGTGCAACCCCCTGTGCTGCCGCCAGTGCCTCCGGTCCCCCCGGTGCCGGTGGTGCCCGTAGTCGTCATCGAGCCGTGTGAGACCAACTGCCCCATGACTTTCGTGAAGGCGTTGGAAGCGGCAGTCAGGAACTTCGCCTGGTTCGCGCCCGCCGCGACCGCCGGCTGCGTCGCAAGCGTCGTTCCCGAACTCGTCAGCTGGGCCTGAGCTCCGGCCGCCCCGGTTGGTCCGATCTCGACGCCCCACACTTCGGCGTTCTTCTGGCTCTGGAACACTGCCATGTAGGTGTTGCTGTTCGGGTTGTAGGCCAGGCCGAGACCGTCACCGCCACCCTGGGCTGCCAGCGATTTCGCCGTGGCGTTCAGCGGCACGAGATTGCTGTCCGCCAGCCATCCGTGCAACATCCAGGGACTCGTGGCGCCCCAGGCAATGACGAGGTACTGGTTCGTGACCGAGTTGTACGCGATCTCCGGATAGATATCGACGAACGTGGCGTAAATGAGTTTGCGTGCCCCGATGAGGGCGCCGGTGCCCGGCTTCACTCGCTGCGCGCACAGCGAGTCGGCGCCATTCCCGGCTTCGCAGTAATAGCCGACGAGATATTCGTCCTGATCGGAGTTGTACGTCAGGGAGGTGTTGCCTTCCCAGTACGTCGTCGCAGCGATTGTCATCTCTGTGCCGACTTTGCTCGCGTTCGGGCTGATGCGCTGCCCGTGAACGTCGGGGCCACCGGCCGTGCCGTCGAACTCGGTCCACGCTACGAGAAATTCGCCAGCCACCGGCGAGTACGCGACATCCGGCGCCGCGGAGGTCAGCTTGCTCTTCCCGTTGCTGTTGATGACAAACGTCGAGGTCAGGGCCTGCACCGTGCCCGCGTTGTAGCGGATCAGGCGCCCGATAATCGCCGTGGGCTCCTGGATCCAGGCCACCAGGCACATGTTCTGGTTAGCGGCGCAGGCAACAGCCGGAGGTCCGGACGTTGTGGTGTTGATGTTGGTGGGGACGCCGATGGGGACGCCCGTCGCGCTGACATAGCGAATGCCGACGTTTCCAAGGCCCCAGGTCACGACGTACACGTCATTTGCGGCGTCATAGGCGACGGCCGAGAATCGACGTGTGGTGCCGTCAGCGGGCTTGGGGTAAAAGGTGGCGCCGACACGCGTCGGCTGGCCCAGTGCTGTACTCGTGAGCGTCAGGCTCGCGGTCGCAAACATACCCGCGGCGGCGAAGTGGCGCCGCCAGCGTCGAAGAGTTTCACTTCGTCCCATCGGAAGACCTCAAAAAATCGTGACTGAAAGACGCGCTAATCAGGCGCGATCTCCTGGGCAAAGATCGGCCTCAAGCGCTATATCGGCAAATCCGTCGCAGGTGAATAGGCGTGCCGTTTCGTGCAATGAAAAATTACCTGCGAGGATGCCAACTCAGCCGGGAAGCGCTAGGAGTGTACTTATGCGCTCGAGCCATGTCAACGGTAAAGCACTGATCCGTATCGGGTTGGCTAAGGCGGATGAGGCTATTTCGTCAGTGCCAGAACCTGAGCCGCGGCCTTCGCCCGCGTCAGGTGCGACTCGCTCTTGAGCATTCCCCGCAGCGTCGTCAGGTCGGTCGACGTGACTTCGCTCATGTTCACCGCCGCCAGCTCCCGAATCGCGGGGTTGTCGTCGCCTGAAAGGCCCTCGAGCACCGACCGTGCGAACGCCGGGTCATGAGGACCCAGCAACCGGCCGGCTCGGGCGCGCACTTCGGGGTCGTCGCTTGCGGCGAGCTCCCGGACGACCGCCAGCCAGCCTGCGTCGGGCTGCGACTTGAGCGCCTCCGCCGCCAGCAGGCGCGCCGAGGGGTCCTGGTCGGTCATCAGGCCCTGCAGAAGAGGGATGCCGCCCGAATCTCCCAGCTGGAGCAACGCCCCCGCGGCGGTGACGCGAACCCGCAGGTTCGTATCCGCCAGCAGGGGAGTCACGTGGGGAACCACGTCCGCGTCGCCGAGTTGACCGAGGGCCTCGAGCGATGCCGCCCGAACTTCCTGCCTCGGATCCTGCAGCCTGGCGACCAGCGCCGGAATTGCCCTGGGACTGCCGCTCTTGCCGAGGGCGTCGATGGTCGTGACCAGGCCGGAGCCGCCTTGATTGAGCTGCGACACGAGGGCATCCACGGCGCGGGGGTCTCCGAGGGACGCTCGAGTGCCGGCTGTCACGGGGCTCATGGCGACCGTGTCCCGGACCTCGCGTGCTGCGCGTGGGTCGCCAATCTCGCTCAGGGCTCGAATCGCCACGGCCCGGGCCTCCTGGTCGACCCGCTGGCGCGCCTCCTCGACGAGTATCGCCCGCGCGATTCGACGTACCACACCGGCTTCCTCAACCGGCCGTGCTGCCAACCAGTGCTCGTACTGCGCCAGGCCGGCTGCCGCCCCGTGATTGGCGATGTCGGCCTCGACTGCCAGCACCACTCCCGCGATGCTGCGCGGTTCCCGCTGCAGGACGCGCATCGCCTGAATCAGTGCCTGTTCGGGTTTTCCTTCCGCGAGGCGTGCCCACCCGTTGGTGAGATCGACCGCTTCCTCGACAGCCACCGAGGGGGCGCGCTGCGCCTCGGCAGGCTTGGAGGCATTGGGTCGCGGGGCCTGAGCGCCGTGAAGCACCGGCGTGAAGCCGACCGAAAGACAAACGATCAGGAGGCAGCTGAGCGGCGACTGCGCGGACATTGAATTGTTGGACGTCACTGTCGGTAATCCGGACGTGCCGGAGTCGAGTCGAACCACGGGCGACTATATCGCCACGGCGCCGGTGGCGCACACTCAGGGGTTGTCCGACGGCTCGACCTCGACCGCAAGGTCCGTCGTAGGCGTCGTGACGATCTCGCCCGCCAGTTCGGTGGCATCACTCGGAAGCTCGACGACCTTCCGCCGTCGAACCCGAGACACGAGGCGCACGACTTCTTCGATCTCGTGTCGGACGAAGAAACGTGACACGACAAGCACCGCGCCAAAGACGATCACCACCACAGTGCCGTGCGCAAGCAGGCCAGCCAACGGGCGAAGCGACGGCACCAGCATCCGGGAGGCGATCAACGAAATCGCCGCCGCCGTCACGATCCGCACCAGCCGCGCCGTCTCGTAGGCAATCGGATAGAACCGGTTCGAGAAGCGCCACGAGACGAGCGCCAGCACCCCGTACGCAATGGCATTCGCCCACGCGGCACCGATGATCCCGAAGGCCGGGACGAGCACCAGGTTCGCGCCCACACTGGTGGCGGCGGCAATCGCCGTCGCGATGGGGTAGTACTCGGTCCGCTTGGTGATGTTCAGGCCGATCGACGTCAGCAGGTAGAGGCCCTGAAGTCCGACGCCGAGGCCTACCCAGGGGACGATCTGGGCCGCCGGCAGGAACGCGGGCGGCATGAGGAAGCTCACCAGGTCGTGCGCGCAGGCGGCAAGGCCAGTGACCAGCAGCGCGAGGATCAACACGCTGTATGTGGTGACCCGGGCGAACGTGGTTTTCGCGTCGGGCTCCCGCATCACGCCGAAATAGAACGGCGCCCATGCCTGCTCGAACGAGCTCAGGAACAGCTTCAGCCCCTGCCCGAACGTGCTGCCGGTCGAATAGAGCCCCACCTGGTTCAGCGCGACATGGCGCGCGAGCACGTATCGGTCCGACGACCCGATGACCTGCTGCGCCACGCCATGCGGAAGCCGCGGCAGTCCGAAGCGCAGCGACTCGCGCAGCAGGGATTTCGAGAAGACAGGCCGGATGAGCGGCGCGAACCACCGCGTGAGCACCAGGGTGAAGACGCTCGTGACGACGATGTCGGAGAGCACGACGCCGTGGACGCCCCAGCGGAGCGAGATGACGAGGAGCAGCCGCATCAGGATGGTGGCCAGACTGCGGCCAAACGTGAGGGAGATGAAGGTCGGCGTTTCCCCTTCGATCCGCATCACGTGGAACGGCAGGTAGTAGAAGCTCACAACGAACGTGTTGATGAGCACCAGCTGCATGGTCCAGTCGTACTGGTTCGTCTTGAACAAGTACGGCCCCAGCCAGGGGGCTGCGAGCAGCCCCAGCACGAGCAGTGACCCATTGGCGGCCAGCAGGAAGTAGAACTGCGTGCTTGCGAGACGCTGCCTGGCCGGCTGGTCCGGGCAATCGAAGTACAGCCGCATGAACGCGCCGTCGATTCCCCAGCGGAATACGACCTTCGTGACCACTTCGACCGTGAGCAGCAGCGCGAGGACGCCGTAGTCGGTGGTCGACAGGTAGCGCGCGTAGAGCGGGAGCAGGAAGACGCTGATGATCTGGGTCGCGGTATCGCCGAGCCCGTAGATCACCAGATTCCCGAACAGTTCCTTCAGGCGACGGAACACGTCACCACCATAGCGCGCACTCTCGCGTCATCGCCCGAGCACTCGCCCGAGAAATCGCATCGGCACCAGGAACCGCTCGATCCAGAGGCTCCAGGGATTGTCCGGGTAGGGCGCGATGTCGCGCCATCCCTTGAGGAACAGCTGATATTGAAAGAGCAGCAACCCATTGAGGATCACGACCAGGACGACGCCGGCGACGAGCGCCATCGGGCGATCGCGCCATCGTTCCATGACCGCGCCGCAGCCCACGACGAAGATCGGGAAGCAGCTCACGAATCGGCGTGCGCCGAAGGCCTCACCGGCCCACCAGTCCGCAACCGAGGCGTTGACGTACCAGGAGAGCGCGGCGATCGCGATGAGCACGATCGCGAGATGCCGTCGCTCGCGGCCCAGGCAGCCGAGGCCGAGGGTCGCCATGAGCAGCACCGGCGTCCAGGTGAAGAGGCCGCGGAAGCTGGAGAACAGCACTGCCGCGAGCTGTGGCTCCGTCCACCGCATGAATCCGCTGCCCTGGGGCACCAGCAGCGGGCTGCCGTAGAGCACCGTCCACACCAGCATCTGAGGCACGAAGACCAGGCCCGCGGCCGCGATGCTGATGACGGCATGCCGCAGGGCGTCGCGCCGCGCCGCGCCGGGCTGCCGCAGCTCCTCCAGCGCGTCCAGGAGCGGCGCCATAAGGAAGACGACGTCCTGCGGCCTGACGAGCGCCGCACATCCTACCAACGCGCCGACGAGCGCGTAGCGTCTCGGAGATCGCTCCGACCGTGAGCGCCACCAGACGTAGAGCGCCGCCGAGGTCGCCAGCATCGAGCACGCATGCGAATACGTCGGCGACACCAGCGAGTAGTAGATCGCGCTCGATCCGAGCCAGACCGCAAGCGTGGCCCAGAGCGCTACGGTGGCACCGAACAGCGCGCGTGCCAGCAGGAACGACAGCCACGCGCCGAGCGTCGCTGCAAGGATGCCGCTGAACCCGGCGCTCGCCTGGAAGACGCGCGCGTAGCCATCGGGCGTCGCCGCGAAACCGAGCAGATGCAGTCCCCACGCGCCCGCTGTCACCGCCAGGAAGATCGGCGCCCACACGATCGCGGTGCCGATGGGCATCAGGTTTCGTGTGTAGCCGGTCGCCAACGGCGTGTACACCCACTCGGTGTCGGGCGGTGGCGGCGCGTTCGGGTCAAGTCCGTACAGGCGGAAGTACTCGTTCTGGAAGTGCAGATCGCGATCGAAGACGAGCGATCTCAAGTAGACGAAGTAGTGGACCGCATCGCCGACGACGATGCGCCCCCCGGCCTTCGGCAGGAGCACCAGTGACAACCCGTAGGCGACGGCGCAGGCGAGGCCCACGGCGGCGATCACGCGGCCGGGCCTGCGGGCGATCGCCGAAGGGACGGCCCACAACTCGGTCGCCATCAACGCGTGAGCTTGCGAAGCTGCAGCAGCGTCAGAAAGCACCAGCCCGGCACCGGCGCCAGGCGCGTCATCCAGCGATGCAGCCAGGCGCGCGACTGCGGACGGCGGCGAATCCAGGGCGTCACCACGGGGAGCGTCGGGAAAATGCCCGAGACCGCGACGACCTCGAAGCCCGCGCGTTCGACGAGCGACCGGTATTCGGCAAACGGACGGTCACCGGGATGCTTCAGCTCGCTCGCGGTTCGAATGAGCCGGCCGCGCAGCAACAGGTTGATGCGCGACTGCAGGTGCGCAAGGTTCGGCACCGAGACGAGCAACTCTCCAGTCGGCGACAGCACGCGCCACAGTTCCGCCAGGGCGCGCGGTTGATCCGCGAACGACAGGTGCTCGAGCACGTCGAGGCACAACACGCGCTCGAAGGACCCGGCCTCGTACGGCAGCGCCAGCAGCGACCCGCGGCGCACGAACGACGAGCTGTAGTTCTCGTCGAGGCCTTCGATGTTCAGCCGGCTGGCGTACTGCTCGACGAGCACCCCTTCGCCGCAGCCGGCATCGAGCACGCGCGTGGCCGGCGGCAGCGCGTCGAGATAACGCGACACGGCCTCGAGCTTGGCGATGTAGGTCGGGTAGTAATCCCAGTCGGGGCTGGGCGTGCGGTGGTAGTCGCCACGCGTGGCGTATTCGCCGGCAGGGACGTCGCAGGCCGGCTCGGACCGCTCGGCCATTACCTCGGCTGCTGGGGCTGCGGCTGCGTCGGCTGCGGCACCGGCAGCACGCCGGGTGCGGCCGTCGTCTGCTGGCCTGCTGACGGCAGCACCGGCGGCGCCGTCGGCTGATCGCCGTTCTGCTCCGGCGGCGGATTGTACGGCAACACCACGCCCTGCGTCGGCGCGTTGACCGGCGGCTGCCCCTGCTGCATGCCGTTGGGATCGCCACCGAACACCGGCGCCTGCACCGGCGCGCCGTCGTCGTTGGCCAGCGACGTCGGATCTGGAGGCACCTCCACCATCACCGGCTGCGGCATCACCCGCGGCGCCGGTGCGGACGCGCGGTACGCCGGCGCGGGCGCGGCGTAGCTCGTCGGCATGATCAGGATCCGGTCGTACTGCGACGCGTTGGCGACCGCGACGCGGCGAGGTGCGGCGATGTAGCCCGCCACCGAGCGCAGCACGATGGCCAGCGCCTTCGACTCCGGCTCGTTCGTGATGAGGATTGTGGTCGGCCCGCCGCTCACGCGCTCGGCATTGACGATGCGGGTGCGGCCCTGTCGCGACCAGGCGTCGAGGATCTGGCGAGGTGTCGCGTCGCGCGCGACGAGCGTGACCCGGCCGTCGGCGATGGTCAGCGAAACGTCGCCCGCCAGGGCGGGCGTTGCGCCCGCCACGAGCGCGCCGAGCGCGGCTGCGGCGAGGAACCGGACGTTCACGCCCTCAGTATACCGCCGCCCGCCGGGTCAGAAGAGCTTGCTGACCCAGAGCGGCGAGTCCTTCTTGGGGAGGTCGCAGGACCGGCAGATGGCCGGGCCGCCCGAGTCGAGGTGCTCGCGTCGAACGGCCCGGTACGTGTCCGAATTCCAGATTTCCTTGATGGTGTGCGTCCGCAGGTCGCCGAGGATCGTGCGGCCGTCGAAGTCGGCGCAACAGAGCGAGACCCGCCCGTCCCAGAGCGCCGTGAACGTCAGCCAGGGCCGGTAGCAGGGGTAGTTCACGTCCGATTTCTGGTTCAGCGTGCCGGCCCAGTTGTGCAGATCCGTGACGTGAATCTTGTCGGCGCGCGCGCGCCAGTGCTCGATGAACGCGTGCTCGTCCTCGTCGTTGTTCTGTCGGACGAACGAGAGGATCAGCTTGGGCCGCCGCTTGCCCGAGGCGTCGCGCAGCGCCAGCAGCCGCTCGACGTTGGCGATGACCTTGTCGTACTTCAGGCCCACGCGCGTGCGCTCGAAGACTTCTTTGCCCGAGGCGTCCACGCTGATGTTGATCGCGTCGAGGCCGGCGTCGATCATCCCGCGCGCGGCCGTTTCGGTGATGAGCGATCCGTTGCTGATCATGCCGACCTGCGGCACGCCCTTCTGCTTCGCGTAGCGGACCTTCTCGACGAGCTGGCGGTCGACGAACGGCTCACCGTAGTTGTGCATGCGCACGTGCTCGATGCCGAGCTCGACGCACTCGTCCACGACCTTCTTGAAGAGCTCCATGTCCATGACGCCCTGCTTGCGCGCCATGTCGTCGCGGGGGCAGAACACGCACTTCGCGTTGCAGATGTTGGTGCTTTCGATCTGCACGATCTCCGGCAGCGGCGCCTCGTCGCGGCCGGTCGCGGCGAGCACGCGGCGCACGAGCCTGGCGTTGCCGCGGAGCAATGCTTCGGTGCCCTTGCGGGCGCGCCGGCGGAGGGGCTGGAGCACTTGCTTACTGCCTCTGAAAATAGTCGATCACGTCGGTGAGGATCGCGTCGAGATCCCGCCGGGGTGCGTAGCCGACGAGCGCGTGGATCTTCGAGAGATCCGGCACGCGGCGCGGCATGTCCTCGAAGCCCGATTCATAAGCCTGATCGTAAGGGATCGCAACGATGGGCGATCGGCTTCCGGTGCGCTCGCGCACCCGCTCGGCGAGGGCCATGATCGAGATTTCCTCGCTGTTGCCGACGTTAAACACTTCACCGACTGCGCGCGGATCGTCGACCAGCGCCAGCAGCGCGCCGATGACGTCGACGACGTGGCAGAAGCTGCGCGTCTGCGTGCCGTCGCCGTGCACGGTGATGGTCTGGCCTGAGAGGCCCTGGCGAACGAAGTTCGGAATCACCATGCCGTAGCGGCCCGTCTGCCGCGGTCCGACGGTGTTGAAGAAGCGCGTGATGATGACGGGCAGCTTCTTCTCTTTCCAGTACGCCAGCGCGAGGAACTCGTCGATCGCCTTGCTGCACGCGTACGCCCAGCGATGCTTCGGCGTCGGCCCGAGCACGAGGTCCGCATCCTCGCGGAAGGGCACGGCCGTGCTCTTGCCGTAGACCTCAGAGGTCGACGCGATGACGACGAGCTTCTTCTTCTTGTTGGCGTGCTTCAGCACGACTTCGGTGCCGTGCACGTTGGTCTCGATCGTGTGGACCGGCGCCTCGACGATCAGCTTCACGCCGACGGCAGCCGCCAGGTGGAATACGACGTCGCAGTCGTCGATGAGCTCGGCCAGCAGCCGCTCGTTGACGACGCTGTCCACCGTGTACCGGAATGACGGGTGCGCCTTCAGATGCTCGATGTTCTGAATCGAGCCCGTCGACAGGTCGTCGAGCACCGACACGTGATGCCCGCCGGCGAGGAGCGCCTCGGCAAGGTGCGACCCGATGAAGCCGGCTCCGCCGGTGATGAACGCTCTCATGTCTACTGAGTCCTGGCGAGCCCGACGATGAGATCGGCGGCCCGCGCAGCGGCGCCCCCGTCGGCCCGGATGCCGTAGCGGTCGGCGAACGCCCGTCGGGCAGCGGCCAGGCGGCCGCGCGTCTCCCGATCATACAGCAGACCTTCGAGCGCCGGCCCGATCCCGGCCGCGTCGGCCGCGCCCGCCATCACGCCGGCCTCGACGAACGGCGAGAGGTTGTTCGGCAGGTTGACGACGAGCGCCGGCACGTCGAGCGCGATGGCCTCGATCGCGGCCGTCGAGTTCACGGTCACGAGCACCGACGACAACGCCGTGAGGGCGCCCAGGTCCGCCGTCGGCGGTGCGATCCGGACGTTCGACGCGCGCTGCGCGTCGCGGGCGTAGGGCTCGGGGCCTTCGGCCGGGTGCGGCTTTACGACCAGCACGACATCGGCGCGCGTGCGCACGGCGTCCACAAGCGCCGGAAACGCCGCGGCGATCTGGGAGTGCTTCGAGGCGACCGTGACAATTGCCTCGTTGCCGCGCGCGCCGAGCGAATCGCGCAGCGCCGCGCGCGTCGAGTCGCTCAACGCCCGTGCAGACGCGACGAGCCGGTCGAGCCGCGGGCTGCCGGTGACGGCGAGCGAGGCCGGCGGAAAAGCGCCGGCGCGCTCGAGATACTCGCGCGCGTATTCGTCGAAGAGCAGGGTGCGATCCGGATACGGAAATCCGCGATCGCCGGCGTTCGCCCCTGACGGCTGGGCCTCGTCCGGCTCGTGACGGTAGTTCAACCAGTGGCGGTAGATGAACCCGTGCTGCAGCGCGACCGACGGGATGCCGCGTCGACGAGCCTCCAGCATCAACGCGCGTCCCCATCCGCCCGCCTCCGCGTAGGTGACGATCGCGTCCGGCTTCAGCGCGTCGAGCGCGGCGCCGGCTTCGTCCATCGCGCGCACCGACCAGGGGAACTGCAGCGTCGCGATGCCTTCCAGCTCGGGCTCGACGAGCGGCCACAGGTCCAATGCCTCGAGCTTCGACATATCGCGCAGCTCCTCGCTGGCGGCCAGCGCGCGTGCGGCGCGCCGGCGGGCCCG
Organism: Acidobacteriota bacterium; assembly: GCA_046735235.1. Lineage (GTDB taxonomy): Bacteria > Acidobacteriota > Vicinamibacteria > Vicinamibacterales > JAENWD01 > JAENWD01. The sequence goes on from JBKPSY010000277.1 coordinate 39,274, forward strand.
CCATTGCGCATTCGAGTTGGCCAGGTCGCTCCACCGCGCGAAGGCTTCGACCGGCGTCAGCGGCAGCGCGCTGGCAGCCGGATCGGCGAACTCGCGCAGGCGGTCGCGCCAGCCACGCACCCGGAAGCTCGTTCGCGGGCCGAGGCCGACAAGCTGCAGCCGCCCGGGCCCGAGGCGCGCGACGAGCTCACTCAGGACTGGACCGGTGTACGCCTCGTCGCCGGCGTCGCCGCGCGCGAACGCGCTGTGCACGAACGCCACGACGCCGCCGGTCGATCCCGAGGGCCGCGGCGAGGGCCGCAGGCGATCGGCCAGCGCCGTCCAGGTGTGAAATCG
>JBKPSY010000278.1:0-4062 GCA_046735235.1 Acidobacteriota bacterium
GCTCCTCCCTGTGAGAGGGTAACACTGTACCGTCGCACGGCGAGCGGACATGGAAGAGCTCGACTGTGAGGTGACCCGATGACTGCGTCGCGTCGTCAGTTCCTGCAATCGCTGGGCGCAAGTGCCGTGATCGCGAACGGGAGCACGCACTTGCCGGGCGCAGCGGTCGCTCGCTCCGTCGCGGGGCAGCCGCCAGTGCCGTCGGGCTCCGACATAGGCAGCCTCTATCCCTTCGCCCAGCAGCAGGCGGACCGGTCGCCGCTGGAGCTGTCGTTCCTCCACGACAGGTTCACCGATCTGGCGGCCTGGCAGTCAACGGCGCGAGCGCGGGTGCTGGAGCGCCTCTTCTATCAACCTGCGCCGGTCCCGCCGGCGGCCGAGGTCATCCGCCGCGAGGACCATGGCGCGTACGTGCAGGAGTACCTCACGTTTCAGACGACGCCCGACATCCGCGTGCCGGCGTATGTCCTCGTCCCCAAGGCCGCCCGGCTGCCGGCGCCCGGCATCGTCGCGCTCCACTGCCACGGCGGGTTCTACGTGTGGGGCAAGGAGAAGCTGATCGAGAGCGATCGCGAGCATCCGCAGCTCACGGCCTACAAGCAGGAGCTCTATCATGGCCGCAGCATCGCCAGCGAGCTCGCCCGCCGCGGCTATGTTGTCATCGTCATCGACGCGTTCTACTGGGGCGAGCGGCGGATGCTGCTGGACGACGACCAGGCATCGTTTCGAGAGCCGTCGCGGATGACGACGGAGGACGTGGCGACCTTCAACCGACGATCGCAGCAGGGCGAGGAGCTCGTCGCGCGCAGCCTGTTCACGGCGGGGATCACCTGGCCGGGCGTGGCGCTCTGGGACGACATCCGGACCATCGACTACCTGGCCTCGCGTCCGGAGGTGGATCCCGCGCGGCTGGCCTCGGTCGGCCTGTCGATGGGCGGCTACCGCAGCTTCCTGCTCGCCGCGCTCGATCCGAGGATCAAGGTCGCCGTGGACGTGGGCTGGATGGCCTCGCTGGCGGCGCAGATCAAGACGCACGTCGTGCACGCGATCGGCTTCTCGTTTCACATCGGTGGCCTCTACCACTATCTCGATTTGCCCGATCTCGCCGCGTTGATCGCGCCGCGCGCGCTGATGGCGATCAACGGCTCGAAGGACACGCTGTTCGAGCCCCAGGGCGTCAAGGCCGCGTTCGAGAAGATCGAGGCCTGCTTCCGCAAGGCGGGTGTGCCCGAGCGGCAGCAGTGCCGGATGTACGACACACCGCACGAATTCAATCCTGAGATGCAGGACGTCGCGTGGGCGTGGATGTCCCGCTGGCTCACTTGACCGTTCGCTTCAGCGTCGCGATGGCCAGATCGATCGCGGGCTTCTATCCACGATCTCGGGTACCATCCGGCCGGCCGAACTGAAGTTCCGCCGCTCCTGATGCTGGCCCTCCTTGGCGTTGTCACGATCCTCCTGCTGCTCGGCCTCATCGTCAGCGGGGGCACCTCGCCGGTCGTCGCCTCGCTGGCCGCGGGATTCGGCCTGGACACCAGCAAGTTCGTCGCGCTCGGAGGCGGCGTCACGCGCAGCCTGCGTCTCGACGCGCACGGGAAGAGCCTGGCCAGCGCGATCCTGGACCTGGACATCGACGATCCCGGGAGTCGGCATGAGCGCCCAGAGCCGAGCGCCCAATGCGGTCACGCGCGCCCGCCGATCACCTTCAGCCGCTCGATGACGTCCTCGAACAGCAGCCTGGTCTGACCCTGAGCGGCGTCGAGCCTCGTTGCGAAATCGGCCCTGGTCTCTGCAATCGTACCAGACAGTTCGAGCACGGCCGCGGCAATGCCATCTCGGAACTCAGCTCGCAACTTGCCGCGGAGGTAATCGAGTCCAGCAGACAGATCGGCCTTCGTGGCCATTTCCGCTCGGAACTCGCCCGCTTTCTCCGCAAGGGCAGCTTTCAAATCGGTCGTCGTCACCATCTCTCGGCGGATCGCAGAAAATCCATCCCGCATCTCGGCGCGGAGTTGCACAAACTGCGACTCGAGGCGGTCCACACGTCCGCTCAACTGCCGCATCTCGCCAGGCAGCACCCGCAGAGATTCCACAGTGCTTTCGAGCATTTCGACTCGGCGGAGAAGATCGACGTCTGCCATCGCGGGGCCTTCGTGACCGCGCAGAGCTGCGAGCCACGTGCCACCGGCTACCCGACGACGCTAGCATCGTCCTCCGCAACCCGCAACCCGTGACCGGCTTGGCGTAAGTTATGAGAGTCGATGCCGACACCCGAGTGGCTCGAGCCAATGGCCGCGACCCTTACGCAGGACCGCTTCTCCGGACCGGAGTGGCTGTTCGAGCGCAAGTTCGACGGCATTCGCCTCCTCGCGTACAAACAGGGCGACGACGTCCGGCTCTACTCCCGCAATCGCCTTCTCCAGAATCTTCCGGCGATAGCCCGGCCCATTCGCGCGCTTCCTGCCGAGGATCTCATCCTTGACGGCGAAGTGACGTGGTCCGCCTTCGCCCGCCCCGGGGCTACGGCGGGACTATCGGACGACAGCGGCTATCACGTGTTCGACATCCTGTGGATGAACGGCCGCGACGTCACGGGGCTGCCGATCGAAGAACGCCGCGCGCTGCTGGAGTCCCTGCCGTTCGAGTCGCCGATGGAGCGGGTCGAGCTCATCGACGACCCGGCGCCGTGGGAGCGCGCGAGACGCGAGGGCTGGGAAGGTGTGATCGCGAAGCGCCGCGGCTCGCCGTACGAACATCGACGCTCGAAGCACTGGCTCAAGATGAAGGTGGAAGCGTCGCAGGAATTCGTCGTCGGCGGCTTTACGGATCCGCGGGGCGCTCGCGTCGGCCTCGGCGCGCTGCTCGTCGGCTACCACGACGGCGACGACTTCGCGTTTGCCGGCAAGGTCGGCACGGGCTTCGACACGAAGCTCCTGCTCGAGTTGAGAGAACGTCTCGACGCCCTCGCCGTCGCGAAGCCGCCGTTCACGAAGGGCACTGGCTTGCCGCGTCACGGCCACTGGGTTCGCCCTGAGGTCGTCGTGCAAGTCGGGTTCATCGAGTGGACGGTCCACGGAAAGCTGCGGCATCCGCGGCTACTGGGCGTCCGCACCGACAAGAGCCCGCGCGAGGTCGTTCGGGAGCAGCCGTGATCACACATCCGGAGAAGATGCTCTTTCCAGACGATGGGATCACCAAGGGGGAACTGGCGGCGTACTACGAAGCCATCGCGCCGGTGATGCTCCCGCACCTCGGCGGCCGGCCGGTGACGATGGAGCGATATCCGGCGGGGATCGGGCGCAAGGGGTTCTGGCAGAAGGACGTCTCGAAGGGGTTTCCCGAGTGGCTCGAGCGGGTCGAAGTGCCGAAGAAGGACGGCACCGTGCACCATCCGGTCGTCACCGACGTGCGGTCGCTGCTCTGGACCGTCAACCAGAACACCATCACGCATCACGTCTGGTCGTCGCGCGTTCCGGACCTGAAGCATCCGGACGTCTGCGTCTTCGATCTCGATCCGTCCACCGACGATGTCGCCTCCGTTCGCGCCGCGGCGATCGGCCTGCGCGATCTTTTGGAGAAGCTCACGCTGCCGTCATGGGTCAAGACCACCGGCTCGAAGGGCTTTCACATTGTCGTTCCGCTGGATGGCAAGACCACGATGGGCGAGGCGGCGAGATTCGCCGACGCGGTCGGAAAGCTTTTCGTCACGCTCGCGCCGGAGGCGCTGACGCAGGAGTTCGCCAAGGTCGATCGACGCGGGCGGATCTACGTCGACACTGGCAGAAACGGGTATCACTCCACATTTGCCGCGGCGTACACCGTCCGAGCCCGTCGCGGCGCCACCGTCTCGGCGCCGTGCACGTGGGAAGAGGTCGAGCGCGGTGACGTCGAGCCCGGCACGTTCACGATGCGGAACGTCCTCCAGCGCGTCCGAGAGATCGGCGATGTGTGGAGCGACATGCGACGACGGGGCAGGTCACTGAAGCGGCCGATGGAACTGCTGGCCAGGATGCGCGGTTGAGCCACGGAACGTTTCGCTTGGCCCTTCTCACTGACGATGGC
>JBKPSY010000279.1:0-10646 GCA_046735235.1 Acidobacteriota bacterium
GGCGTCGGCCCAGGCTAGCGGACTGATCGACCACATCTCGTTCGGCATCTCCCCCTGGGACACGGATGGGGTCAAGGCGGCACTCGAGAAGCGTCGCCTCGATGCCGAAGTCGATACGTCCGACGGCGCCGAGATTCACGCGGCGCAGTACAAGAGCTACCACACGAGGACGCCCAACGGCTTCAACCTGCAGATCAGCGACAGCACGCACGACACGCGACTCGACCTCGCGCTTGCGGTGAATCCGCGGCGGCCGGGCGCTCCGGTGCGCGAGGCTGCCGCGGCCGCGGCGCGTGGGCCTGCGCCCTCGGTCGACGCGCTTTATCGTCTGGGCCCAGACTCGGAGTCTCAGTCGGGCGTGCCGCATGGCACGGTCACGCCGTGGGAAAAGCTGCCGAGCCAGGCGTACTCGGGAACGCTGCACGACTTCTGCGTCTACGTGCCCGCGCAGTACGACCCGAAGACGCCTGCCTCGCTGATGATTTTCCAGGACGGCCAGGCCTGGCTCAGGCTGACGGGCGACTACCGCGTCCCGTTCGTCTTCGACAACCTGATCTACCGGCGCGAGATGCCGGTAACGATTGCGGTCTTCATCAATCCAGGCCGCACGGCGGAGCAGCCCGAGGCCAGCGCGTCGGACTGGGGCGACAAGTCCACCAACCGGCCGCAGGAATACAACGCGCTCGACGACAAGTACGCGCGGGTCATCGTCGACGAGCTGATGCCCGTGCTGTACAGCCGCTACAACCTCTCGAAGGATCCCGACGACCACGCGATCGGCGGCGCCAGCTCCGGAGCGATCGCCGCGTTCACCGTCGCGTGGCATCGGCCGGACGAGTTCCACAAAGTGCTCAGCACGATCGGCAGCTTCACCAACATCCGGGGTGGGCACGTGTATCCAGATCTGATCCGCGGCGGCGAGCGCAAGCCGATCCGGATCTTTTTGCAGGACGGGCTGAACGACAACCGCGGGATTCGCGGCGAGGATCCCACGTACAAACCGGACTGGGACTGGCACGCGCAGAACGTGAAGATGGCGGCTGCGCTCGCCGAGAAGGGCTACGACGTCAACTACACCTGGGGCATCGGCACGCATTCGAACAAGCAGGGTGGCCAGATCCTGCCCGACATGCTGCGCTGGCTGTGGCGCGACTACGTGCGTCCGCCCGATGATCCGCACGATCCGACCAATCGGATGCCGCTGGTGCCTGCCGGCACGACCCCGTCCCCGGCGCCCGCGAGCAGCGCCGCTGGCGCCTTGTCACTACCGCAGCTGAAACGGGTGTCCTACCCCAGCGACGCCACCGGCCAGGAGCGCGACTACTACGTGTACCTCCCGGAAGGGTTCGCGCAGAAGGATCGCTGGCCCGTGCTGATGACGCTGAGCGGCAACGGCGAGCGTGGCGACGGAAAGGGCGAGCTGGATTACGTGCTCGCGAATGGTCCGCTGTTCGAGGCGTGGACGCAGGGCCGGCGTCTGCCGTTCGTCATCATCGCGCCGCAGCTGCCGATGTTCAATCAGGCCGGGCAGGGCTTCATCACTGGCCGCACACGCGCAAAGATTCGGTATCCGCGGCCCGAGGGTCCGTACCCGCCGGGCCCGAATTACACCGGCAAGGACCACATGGACGGCGTCACGACCGATCCGAATTTCCCGTTCGGCCTCGACGGCACGCCTGAAGGCTGGAGCAAGATCGAGCCCGAGCTGGTCGCGATGATCGATCGCACGCTCGCGGACTTCAAGGGCGACCCGGCGCGCGTTTACTTGACGGGTCTCAGCACTGGCGGCTTCGGCACCTGGTACATGGCTGGCAAACACCCCGATCGCGTCGCGGCCGTGGCCCCGGTCGCGGCCTTCTGCCATCCGGACCTTGCCAAGCCTATCGCCGACGCGAAACTGCCCCTGTGGGTTTTCACGGGCGGGCGCGATCCGTATTTCAAACTCCAGTACTTCTATCCGACGCTCAACACGCTCGAGACGCTTGGGCACCCTGAAGTGCGCTTCACGATTGAAGAGGACATGGGGCACAACTCCTGGAACCGCGTGTACGCCGGGCAGGATCTGTACGACTGGTTCCTGGCGCATCGGCGAACGGCCGGGAAGTAGGCGGCTCGAGGGCACGATGGCAACCGACGGTCCGATCCGCACCAGGTTCGAGCACGCCGATCCGATTCTCTCGGTAACGAACATGGCTGTCAGCGTCGCGTACTACCAGGACGTGCTCGGCTTCCGCAACGCACCGTGGGGTGGCGAGTGGTTCACGGCCGTCACGCGTGACGGCGCGTGCATCTACCTGTGTCAGGGCGAACAGGGTGGCCCGGGAACCTGGGCGTGGGTCGGCGTCGAAGACGTCGCCGCGCTTTACGTCGAATATCAGGCGAGCGGCGCGCGCATTCGCTCGGCGCCGGCGAACAACTCCTGGGCGTACGAGATGCAGGTCGAGGATCCCGACGGCCACGTCCTCCGATTCGGATCCGAGCCGCGCGCGGACATTCCGATTGTCGAACAGGGCTCGGCGGCTCTGACTCCTGACGCCTGGCAGCCGGGATCCCGGCCGCCGTAAGGCATAATGGATCCGTTGAATCCTCAGTTCATTCGCAATTTCTCCGTCATCGCGCACATCGACCACGGCAAGTCCACGCTGGCCGACCGGTTCCTCGAATTCACCGGCGCGCTGCAGGCTCGAGAGATGGAAGCCCAGGTCCTCGACAGCATGGACCTCGAGCGCGAGCGCGGCATCACGATCAAGGCGCATCCGGTCCGGTTGCACTACAAGGCAAAGGACGGCAATCAGTACGTCCTCAACCTGATCGACACGCCGGGCCACGTCGATTTCTCGTACGAGGTCACGCGCTCGCTGGCGGCGTGCGAGGGCGCGCTGCTCCTCGTCGATGCCTCGCAGGGCGTCGAGGCGCAGACGCTCGCCAACGCGTACCTGGCCGTCGACAACAACCTCGAGATCATCCCCGTCATCAACAAGATCGATCTCCCGGGCGCGCAGCCGGATGAGGCGCGGCGCCAGATCGAGGAGATCATCGGCCTCGACGCGTCCGGCGCGATTCTCGCGAGCGCAAAGGAGGGGACCGGCACCGAGGAAATCCTCGAGGCCATCGTCGCGCGTCTGCCCCCGCCGATCGGCGACTCCGACGCCCCCCTGAAGGCCCTCATCTTCGACTCCTGGTACGACTCGTACCGCGGCGTCGTGATCGTCGTGCGCGTGCTCGAGGGGACGGTGAAGGCAGGAACGAAGGTCCGCTTCATGGCGTCGGCGCAGGATTATCCGATCGAATCGCTGGGTGTGTTCCTGCCCAAGTCGACGCCGGTGGAGGAGCTCGGCCCCGGCGAGGTCGGATTCCTCACCGCGAACATCAAGAACGTGCGCGACGCGCAGATCGGCGACACCGTCACCGAGACCGCGCGTCCGACCGCCGCCGCATTCCCGGGCTTCAAGGAGCTCCGGCCGATGGTCTTCGCGGGGCTCTACCCCGTCGAGGGCCACGAGTATCCGGAGCTGCGCGAGGCGCTGGAAAAGCTGCGCCTCAACGACAGCTCGCTCTTCTTCGAGCCCGAGACGTCGACGGCTCTTGGCTTCGGGTTCCGCTGCGGCTTCCTCGGCCTGCTGCACATGGAGATCGTCCAGGAACGCCTCGAGCGTGAATTCGACATGGACCTGGTGACCACCGCCCCAGGCGTTCTCTATCGGGTCACGACAACCGATGGAACCGTGCACGAGATCGACAGCCCGGCAAAGCTCCCGGACCCGGGGCGCATCACCAAGCTCGAAGAGCCCGTCATCACCGCCACCATCCTCACGCCGTCGGAGTTCGTCGGCGGCATCCTGCAGCTCTGCCAGGACAAGCGCGGCGTGCAGAAGGGCCTCGAATACCTCTCGTCCGACCGCGTGCTCGTCACTTACGAGCTGCCCTTCGCGGAGGTCGTCCTCGACTTCTACGACAAGCTGAAGACGCTCTCCCGCGGCTACGCGTCGCTCGACTACCATGTCACGGGCTTCTGGGAATCGCCGCTCGTGAAGATGGACATCCTCGTGAACGGCGACGCCGTGGACGCGCTGTCGCTGATCCTCCACCGCGAGTCGGCCTACGAACGCGGCAAGGCGCTGGTGGCGAAGATGCGGGAGCTCATCCCGCGCCAGATGTTCGAGGTTGCGATCCAGGCGGCCATCGGCACGCGCATCATCGCGCGCGAGTCGGTGAAGGCGCTGCGGAAGAACGTCCTCGCCAAGTGCTACGGCGGCGACATCTCACGCAAGCGCAAGCTGCTCGAGAAGCAGAAGGAAGGCAAGAAGCGCATGAAGCGGGTGGGCCAGGTCGAGATCCCGCAAGAGGCGTTTCTGGCCGTGTTGAAAGTGGGGGAGTAGCGCAGGCCTTCAGGCCTGCTACGCATCATGACCACGCATCCGAAATCGACGCTCCGCGAGTACTTCGAATCGATCGTCATCGCGGTCATCCTCGCACTCTTCATCCGCACGTTCGTCGTGCAGGCGTTCAAGATCCCGACCGGCTCGATGGAGAACAACCTGCTCGTCGGCGATCACCTGCTCGTGAACAAGTTCGTCTTCGGCCCGTACGGCTCAAGCCTCGAGCGGAAGCTCCTGCCGGAGGCCTCGATCAAGCGCGGCGACGTCGTCGTGTTCAAGTTCCCGAAGGAGCCCGAGCGCGACTTCATCAAGCGCGTGATCGGCCTGCCGGGCGAGGTGGTGGAGCTGCGGCAGAAGCGCGTCTACATCAACGGCCGGCCGCTCGACGAACCGTACGTGCATTTCATGCTGCCGCCGAGAAGCGAGGGCCAGGAGTTCGCCTCGCCGGACGTGCGGGACCAGTTCGGCCCGGTCACTGTGCCGGACGGCCAGCTGTTCGTCATGGGCGACAACCGTGATAATTCGGAAGACAGCCGCTACTGGGGCACCCTGCCGATCGACTACGTGAAGGGCAAGGCGCTGATGGTGTACTGGTCCTACGAATCGGATCGCGAAGACTACGAGCAGGACGGGATCGGCGCCACCGTGTCAGGCGCCGTGTCGGTGATCACGCACTTCTTCACGCGGACACGCTGGGATCGGCTGCTGCACCAGATTCGCTGACCCGGCACGAGGACGACACATGATCAAGACGATCATCAAGCTGGCCATCGCCGGACTCGCCCTCTTCTCGCTGTACCACGTCGGCATCGTCTACTGGGATCACTACCAGTTTCAGGACTCGGTGCAGGAGCTGGCACAGTTCGCCGAGAACCAGACGGCGGACCAGATCCGCGTGAAGGTCATCGATCTCGCCAACGCCCGTGACATCCCCCTCGATCCCGGCGACCTCACGGTGACTCACGCGAATCACAAGACCGAGGTCACCGCGAAGTACTCGCGGGAGGTGCTGGTGCTGCCGCGCTATCCCAAGGTATGGGATTTCACGGTGCACGTCGTCGTGTTCACGTTGAACTAGTGCGGGCGCCTAAGGCCTGCGCTACAGCGCGGCGCGGACGTCCTCGGCCAGTTGCGAGGCGGTCGATTCGAGGCGGCTGCACTCCTCGGCAACGGCGTTCACGTAGCCTGTCTCGGTCAGGCTCGACAGGTTCACCCGCACATTCAGGGCCGCACTTCTCAGGGCCGCACCCAGCAGCTCGACCGCGACGCCGACATCGCTCGACGCCGACGGATTCCCGTTCCTGGCGGCCTCGAGCGCTGCGCCCAGACCCGCGCGGCACGAGCGCATCACCTCCAGCGGCACCTCGGCGGCGCCCCTGAGCGCGGCTTCGATCGCGCTGCGGCGTTCGGTCTTCTGATTCTCGGTTGCCTTCGGCTTCCGGTACGCCGCGACCACCGCGTCGTAGGCGGCCGCGTCGTCGTCCACCAGGTCGAGCGCGTGCTGCGCGAGATGCTCGACCGCCTGCAGTACGCCGTCGAGCGCCTGACGATCGTCGTCGGTGCCGTGCTTCGTGCGCGGCATGCGCGCGACCATTGCGACCAGTGACAACCCGACGGCTGCCGTGAGCGCAGCGGCAGACCCGCCGCCGGGCGTCGCACCCGCGCTCGCGAACTCCGCCAACAACTCGGGAAGCGGCCGGTTAACCAGCTTTGACATCGGCGTTCTCGGTCGTTTCGGGAATCGTCGACTCGCGTCCGCTTCGCAGTGCCGTGTAGTGAGGCGACATGATTTCGACGCCGCCGGCCGCGAAGCTGTCCTGAATCGCCTGGTGCAGCAAAGAGTAGGTGTCGATCATGCGCTGCGCATCCCGCGTGTAGGCGTTCAGCTGATACGCCACGTAGAAGTCGCTGAGCGCCCGTTGGAGGACGAAGGGCGCCGGATCACTGAGGATGCCTGGGGTGCGGAGCGCGGCGTCAATCAGAAGCGTGTGAACGGTCCGCCACGGTGACGAATAGCCGATGGTCACCTCGGTGTGGAGGATCAACCCCGTGGACTGCGCAAGCCGTGAGTAGTTCACGACCTGTACGCCCAGGACGTTGCCGTTGGGGATCGAGACCACTTCGTTCTTGATGGTTCGGATCTGCGTGACGAGGAGCGCCGTCTTGACGACATCTCCTTCGGACTCGCCAATCCGGACGCGGTCGCCGATCCGGAACGCGCTTGTGTAGGTGAGGATCGTGCCGGCGATCACGTTCGAGATCGCCGAGCTCGACGACAGCGAGACCAGCAGCCCGAGGAAGATCGACACGCCCTGGAACGCCGGCGACTGTGAGCCGGGAATGTACGGGAACGCCGCGACGAACGCGAGCGCGATGACGATCACGCGTACGAGGTTGTACGTCGGGGTCGCCCACTCCGGAGGAAATTGCTCGAGTTGAATCGTCCCGCGCCCGATCTCCGCGAACAGCAGCCGCAGCAGCTTCAACACGACGTAAGTCGCCACGGCAATCGCGATCAGGAACCCCGCCTTGGGGAGGTAGTCGACGAAGCTGTGCCAGAGCGCGCCGATCGGTTCGGCGAGATACAACGCGACGAGGCTCGCGTACGGCCGCGTCCACGGCAGCAGGCTCATCACGCGCTCGAGCGCGCCGAGCACGATCGCCGCCACCAGCACGGTCCTGGCCACGCGGACGACGGCGGCCACCATCGCCGGCAGTCGCGAGGCCATCAGACTCCCGCCGAGATTCACCCCGGCTACCCGCTGGACGCGCCAGGCCTGGATCGTCCTGAGCAGCTTACGTGTGCCACGCAGCACGAGAAAGACGCTGACGAAACCAATGGCGACGACGGCCAGCGCGCGCAGCGAAGCGTAGAAAATCTGATGGGGCTCGAACTCCTGGTTGGTCTCCGCGATAATCCCTCGAAGGCGCTCCCCGAGCGCTGCCGCATACTCGCGTCGGTCCCGGCCGACCGCATGGGCGTCGGCCTCGGTGATGAGCAGGAGCAGCCGTCCGTCGCCCAGGACGCGGCTGGCCGCCTCGTCGTCGACGACCGTGACCTGGTCCGCATGGACGCCGACTTCCAGGATCTCGTGGTTCAGCCGCGTTTCGACGCCGAGCGCGCGTTCCTCCGGCGTGAACGAGCCATTGCCGACCAGCACACGGCCGATCTCCTCGCCACGGAAGTAGATCGGAACGCCGGTCGGCCCCTGGTCGGCATCAGAGGCGCTGGACCGCGGTGCCTGCCGCGGCTGCGGCGCGGCCGCGCCGGGCGCTCCCGCCGCCACCACGACCACGGCAGCAAGGAGGGCGTGACGCCAGATGGGAAAACGCATGGGCTGGCCGAAGTCTAGCAGCCCGTGGTGAAAGTCACGACGGCATTCGGCTGGCGATGCATCCCCGCGGACTGCGTTTCTCCTTCTTCAAATCTGGCCCGATATTCTCAGTCGTCGCACCTCGCCGCCCTCGGTGCTCGCCGTGACTTTCACCACGGGGCTGCTAGCCTACGACGACGCGGCCTCGCTTGATGACCTGCCGAACAGGGTTGACCCCCGCGCGAAGGAGCTCCACGGCTGGCCCGTTCACGATCACCGCGTCACACTGCTTTCCCCGTTCGAGGCTGCCGACACGATCCGCCCGCCCGAGCGACAGGGCGCCATGCAGCGTCGCTGCGATCAGCGCCTCCTCGAACGTGAGGCGCATCGCGAAGCACGCCAGCGACAGCGCGAACGGCATAGAGGGAGAAAGGCCGCCGCCCGGATTGACGTCGCTAGCCAGCGCCACCGCGACGCCGGCGTCGATCAGCTGCCGCGCAGGCGCGAAGCGCCCCAGCTTCAGATAGAACGCCGCGGAGGGGAGCAGGGTGGCGACGACGCCGGACGCCGCCAGCGCGTCGATCTCCGCGTCCTCGAGGAAGACGAGATGGTCGGCGGACGTCACGCGGAGCTCGGCCGCCACTTTCGCGCCGCCGGTGGACCCGAGCTCGTTCGCGTGCACACGCGCCTTCAATCCGGCGTGGCGTCCGGCCTCCAGGATCGCCGCCGTCTCCGCCGGCGTGAAGACGCCGCGCTCGCAGAACACGTCGCACCACTCGGCCAGCCCCCGGCGCGCGATCTCCGGGATCATGTCGTCGCACAGGTGGCGCACGAAGGCCTCCTGTCCGCCGGGGAAGCCAACCGGCACGCCATGCGCGCCCATGAACGTCGCTGCCAACTCGATCGGTTGCGACACAGAGAGCCGCACGATTGCCTCGAGCATCCGGATCTCGCTCTCGAGCGTCAGTCCATATCCGCTCTTCGCCTCCGCCGTCGTCGTCCCGGCGCGGAGCATCTCGGCGAGCCGTGGTTTGGTGGCCTCCACGAGCTCCTCGGTGCTGGCCGCGCGCGTCGCGGCGACCGTGGAGAGGATGCCGCCGCCCTCCGCCGCGATCTGCGCGTAGGTTGCGCCTGCAAGGCGACGTCGCAGCTCGTGCCGCCGATCGCCGAGGTAGACGACATGCGTGTGCGCGTCGACGAAGCCCGGGACGACCGCGCAGTCCTTCGCGTCGAGGACGGTAGCGTCGGCAGTCAGCTCCAGCTGGCGCTGGGCGCTCGAGGTGGCGCCGACGAACACGACACGTCCGTCGTGCGCGGCGAGCGTGGCGTTCTCGAGGCGTCCGGCGTCGCCCATCGCGGCGCGCAGCCGCGGCGCGGGCCCGGCACAGGTGAAAAGCTCGGACGCGTTCTGGACGACGAAATCGGCGAGCACAAGATGAGGATACCGGAGGAAGTCCATGGGTGCATGTGTCCATGAGTGCATGGGAATGTCCCGGCGCGACACCCATGGACCTATGGACCTATGGACCTATGGACCTAGTCCGCGAGCTGCCTCAGTGCCTCGGCGACGGTGATGCCGTCGATTTCGACGGTCTTCGTACGGCTGCGCTCTCCGGATTTGATGCGGATCGATCGCTTCGGGATGTGGAGGACTTCCGAAAGGAGCGCGAGGAGCGCGTCGTTGGCGGCGCCGTCAACGGGCGCCGCGGCGAGCTTGACGAGGAGCATTCCGTCGCGGACCCCGGCGACGGCCGATCGGCCGGCACGCGGGGTCACGCGGACGATGAGACGGGCCAACTACGCTTCGGCGACCTTCAGCTCGTCGAGGACGCGCAGCGCCGGGAGGGCCGGCGGTTCGACGACCCGCGGGCGGTGGAGCAGGACCTTGTCGTCGCGCTCCTTCTGATCCTGCTCGCGCACGAACTCGAGCGAATTGCGAAGGGTGGCGATGGTCGACTCGAGCGAGTTTTCCACGTCGCGGCGTTTCAGCCTGAGACCGTCGATCTCGCGCTGCACTTCTTCGAGCCGGGTCTGCGCCTTCTGCATCGTCAGATCCGCACGGCCCTCGGCCTCGCGGACGACCCGCTTGCCCTCGGACTCGGCGTTCTGCTTGATCTCGTCGGCAAGTCGCTGGGCCGTGAGCAGCGTGTTGCGCAGGTTGCGCTCGCTCTCGCGGTGCTCGTCGAGCGACGCCTGCGCGCGGGCGAGGTCGTCGCGCAGCCGATCGGCGTCGCGCAGCGCCTGCTCGTAGTCCTCGGCCGTCTCGTTGAGAAACGACTCGACCTCCGCGCGGTCGTAGCCGCGCATCGCCGTCCGGAACTTCTGCTGCCGCAAGTCGAGAGGGGTAACCTTCATTCGGGCTTCTCCGTGCCGCCGACTGGCGGCCGCTCGCCAAAAATCGCCGTGCCCACACGCACCGTCGTCGCGCCTTCCCCGATTGCCACGTGGAAGTCGTGACTCATGCCCATGGACAGCTCGCGGAGGTGACGCGCGTCCACCCCCTGCCGGGCGAAGCCGTCGCGGATCTCGCGGAGACGCCGGAACCACGGCCGGGCCTGCTCGGGATCCTCCGCAAAAGGTGGCAGCAGCATCATCCCCACGAGGCGGGCCGCTTTGAGGCGCCCCGCCGCGTCGAAGATGGCCGGAAGGTCCGCTTCCGGCGCGCCGAATTTCGTTGATTCCCCGGCGAGATCCACCTGAATCAGCAGCTCCGGCTCCCGGCCGACTTCCACTGCTGCAGCGTCCACCTTTTCCAGGAGGTCGACGCCGTCAATCGACTGAACGACGTCGAAGGCCGATACCGCCTTTCGCGCCTTGTTCGACTGCAGGTGCCCTACGAGGTGCCACCTGATCTGAAGTTCGGCCGTTGCACGGATTTTCTGTAGGGCTTCCTGCACCCGGTTCTCGCCGAAGTCCGCCTGCGCGGCCGCGGCAGCGGCGAACACCGCATCGA
>JBKPSY010000280.1:0-8800 GCA_046735235.1 Acidobacteriota bacterium
GCATCGCGGCGATCGCGGTCGTCGCCCCGTGCAGGACGGCCGTGCCAAGGCCTCGCGCGATCCAGAGGAGCAGCGGCGCCTGGCCAAGGTCGCGCAGGTACAGCATGTTCTCGACGATCGCGAAGCCGGTACCGACGGCAAAACCCAGCACCGCGGCGTCGACGAGGAACCCGATCCGCCGGCGCCAGAGGAGAAACGCGATGAAGAGGGCCTTGGCGGCTTCTTCCGTCAGGGGCGACACGTACCGCGTGAACGTCGGCAGCGAGATCGAGATCGTCCCGAGCATCCACTCGTGCAGCGCCGCGCAGGCCGACGCCGCGAGCGCGCCATAGAGCACCGCCGCGCCGACGGTCGCCGGCCGCACCAGCTTGAAGCTGTCGAGCAGCAGCAGCGTCGCCAGGAACAGCAGCGCCGGCAGCAGCGCAATCGTCTCGTGCATATCTGGCCGAAGTGAAGTGTCGGCCCTACCGCAGGAGCTTCAGCGAGAACATCGCCTCTCGCCGGGGCGGCTGTCCGTCTTCGAAGGCGATCGCGCCGCCCACCGAGAACGTCAGGTCGAGCACCGACAGCATCGTGATCCTGAAATCCAGTTGCCCGCCGGCGTCGACCGCCACGTGGCGATCCGCCGACGGCGCGTCGAGGTTCGTGGCGAGCCCGGTGACGAACACCGCCGGCCGCATCCAGGTCGCGTAGAAACCGGCGGTGCCGACCCG
Source organism: Acidobacteriota bacterium (assembly GCA_046735235.1). Lineage (GTDB taxonomy): Bacteria > Acidobacteriota > Vicinamibacteria > Vicinamibacterales > JAENWD01 > JAENWD01. The sequence continues at coordinate 714 of JBKPSY010000280.1, forward strand.
CCGGAACCGCCACGGCGGCAGGTTCAGCTCCGCCGTCGACTTCACGTAGTTCCGACCGCCGATCTCGTTCAGATCGACGCCGGGAAACCCGTAGTACTCACGGTAGCGCTTCTCGTCGAGATGGTCGATGTAGTTGTTGCCGAAGCCGCCGAAGTAGAAGTTGGCGAACGGCTCGGCGCGGTCGTTCGGCGAGAAGCCCGCCGACTCGCGGAACCAGATCGACGAATGGCCGACCGGTAGCGCGAACCCGTGATCGTAGTCGGCGCGCATGGTCCCGATCACGGCGCTGTCGACGACGTTCAGCTCGCCCGCCAGCGTCCACCGGGTGCCCGTCTCGTCGTCCACGCTGCCGAGCGAGTTGCGCACGTCGCTGTAGGCGAGCTTGCCGTCGATGGTCGTCAGGTGCTTCACGTCGACTTCGACGTTCTGGTACTGGGGGAGCCGATCGAGGTTTCCGGAAAAGCTGCCGTCCAGATCGAGCTCGAGCCGCCGCGGCTCGTCGAAGATCAGCGTGCTCGTGTGGCCAAGGCCGATGTTGTACCCCTTCCGGCCGAACTTGGTGGGCCCGAACATGTCGTAGAAGTCGGCGTTGTTCCACTCGCCGAACCCGCGCCAGTCGTAGCGCTGGTATTCGCCCTTCAGGTGGACGCGCTCGCTGGCGGAGAGATCCGAGTCCGGACTGAACGACGCCGAGAACATCGCGTGGTTCAGACGCAGCGGATCCGAGAAGTTCACGCGCCCGCCGATCGCGATCGAGTCCTTGTAGCCTTGCAGCATCGGGTAGAACGACTCGGTCCGGATCTCGCGCAGGAGCTTGTACGGCTCGACGTCCTTCTTCATCTCGTCGTACGGGATTGCCAGGGGCGATCCGACGTTCCACGTCTTGACGATCGGCCGCTCCTCCGTGAGACGCTCGCCGAGGAATGTGATCGGCGCGACGTCCTTCAGCGCCGCCGCAGCGATCGTGGCCGGGATGAACCCGCGGCCGGTGTAGCGGAACACGAGCAGCTGGTCGTCGCCGAGCGGAATGGGCCGCATGAAGCCGCTGTCGGTGTTCGACACGGCCTCGACCGCCTTTGTCGCGATCTCATAGCGGAAGATGTTCGAGACGCCCGTATAGTACGAGCTGCCGAACAGGTACTTCCCGTCGGGCGAGAAGGTGAAGTTGTTCGGGACCGACTGCCCGAAGTCGAAACGCGCCACCGGCGTGGCATCGCCGTTCGCCAGGGCGGCCAGGTCCAGCAGTTGCACTTCCTGCTTGCCCTCGATGTTGCCGAACGACGCCACGATGCGGTCGCCCGCGCGCGAGACGTCGAGGTCGTAAGGCGTCGTCCCGTACGGCCAGGAGTAAACCTGTTCCCACGCGGTGTACGGCGGCGAGATTCGCACCAGCGTGCAGATCCCGTTCATGTGGCGGATGCCGAGGATCGTCTTGTCGGCCCTGTTGAAGACGAGATCGCCGATGCGCGCGTCTGTCATCAGAAGCTTCGTCTTGCCGGTGGCCGGATCGAGGCGCACGAGATCGCGCCATGCGTTGTTGTCGGTCGTGTAGAACAGCGTGCGAGTGTCGGGATCCCAGGCGACCGACGCGACCGTGTGGATCGCGGGGCCCTTGATCGGGACGATCCGGTGCACGGCGCCCGTGTCGAGGTCAATCGATCCGATGTGTCCGACGACGCCGGGATAGTTGAAGGCGGCGAAGATCTTGCGAGTGGCGGGGTCGAAGTAGGCGCGCGAGACCGAGCCGAGCGGCCGGTTGGTGATGTCCTTCGCGGGCGTGATCGGGTACTTGCGAATCTCCGCGAGGTTCGCCTGCTGAAACGCGTGCTCGTCCTTCACCCAGCTCGCCCACGCCGTGTTGAGGCTGACGCCGAAGACCTTTCGGAACTGGGCGGAGTAGTACGCCCGGCTGCCGTCGTGCCGCGACGTCCACTCAATCAGCTGCTCTGGGGTGTAGTGGCGTGCCAGCCAGACCATGAACCGCGTGCCATAGAGGTACGAGTTCGTCTCCTGCTGGAAGTCGATCTTGGTGCCTTCCGAGACGAGACCGAGCGGGTCGTAGAACGGCGTGTCGTCCTTGACCATCGACCGCCAGACCATCTCGTCGTAGCCGCTCTGCGCGCGGCCGAGGCCGCCCGCCATCCACGTGTCCATGAAGACCGCGATGCCTTCGTGATACCAGCGCGGCGCGGCGACGCGGGGCGACGTCAGGTAGAGGAACAGCACCGACTCGGGCTGTTCGGACACGGGAATGACCTTGCCGCCGAAGAGGCGCCGGAAGATCCGATCCCGCCCGTTCGGCTCGTCCATCGTCGCGATGTGGACGAACTCGTGGTTCAGCAGCGTGTTCAGCCGCTCGTTGGTGGCGATCGTCTCGTAGATGAACGCGATAGGCGCGATGTACACCGTGACGAGGTCGTTCGGCACCGTCGAGGCGCCCGCGTTGCCCTTGTCCTGAAGATCCACGACGAGCACCGTCGGCGTCTTCCACGGCTCGAAGCCGAAGATCTTCTTCTGGGACCGCAGCGAGTTGAGGGCGGTGCGCGTCGCGTGCGGGACCAGAAACGACTCCGGTCCGTCGACGAACACCAGCCTGACGCCTGGAACCTGCTGCTCGGTGAGCTGCGCGGAGGCCGTGGTCGTGAACGCGAGGAAGACGAAAACCGCGAGGAAACCAGCGAGGACGATTCGGCGCATCAACGGATGAGGTGCGCCGATCCTAGCAGATAAAAAGGCGTGGCCCGGATATCCCTGCTCGCAAGGGACATCCGGGCCACAGCCACCTGACGACCGGCAGTTAGTGGGGAGCTGGCGCCGTGAGGCGCCGCGGCAGTCGTCAGGCTTCCGATGTCACTGCCGGAGCCCGACCGCCGCCACCATCTGAGGGCTTGCCAGCGCCCTGGCGAATCCCGGCGTGCCCAGGGCTTTCGCGAAACCCGGGCTGGCGAGGGCCTTCGCAAATCCCGGCGCCGCGAGAGCCCTCACGAAATCTGCCGAGGCGAGTGCCTTGGCGAAGTCCGCGTTGGCCAGTGCCTTGGCGAAGTCGGGGGAACCCAGCGCCCGGGCGAAATCCGCGCTCGCCAGTGCCCTGGCGAAGCCTGGCGCCGCGAGGGCCCGGGCGAAGTCCGCGTTGGCCAGCGCCTTCGAGAAGCTGGGGCTGCCAAGCGCCCTGGCGAAGTCGGGCGAGGCGAGCGCCGCCTTGAAGTCTGCCCGCGCCATGGCCTTGGCGAAGTCCGGCGAGGCGAGCGCCGCCTTGAAGTCGGCATTCGCCAGCGCGCCGCGGAACTCGGGGGAGCCGAGCGCCCTTGCAAAGTCTGGACTCGCAAGCGCCGCCTTGAAGTCAGCCGAGGCCAGCGCGGCCTTGAAGTCGGCGTTTGCCAGCGCGCCGCGGAATTCGGGCGAGGCCAGCGCGCCGCGGAACGACGGCGAGGCCAGCATCTGGCGGGCGTCCGGATCCTTCATGAGCTGATCGAACACGTCGCTCTGGACGAAGGCCTGCGCCGAGTCGTCCACCTTCACGTCGGACGGCGCAATCTGGTCGGCCTGGTACCTCGTCGCGGCGCCGATCGTGCCCTGCGCGCCATCGATGGGCGGGTAGCCCACGAACTTCATGACGACGAGCGCGACCGCAGCCGTCGCAACCAAGCCCCACATCAACTTCTTGCCCATTCCGAATCCCCCATCCGTGAGTTGAGACAGACGTTCGCCAAGAGAGAAACGCCGATCCGAAGTCTCCAGCGTCCGGTTCATTTCCGCGTGCACGTGCACGTCGCTGACAGCCTGCATGACCTGCGCCGAAAAATCCACTGGCGGCTCGGCGCCGCCGAGCCCATCGAGCAGCCGCGCGAGCTCCGAGAGCTCGGCCGAACGTCGACGCGCATCGTCGCTGGTCTGCACGAGCCGCTCAGCGGCCTCTTGATCGGCAGGCTCAAGGGTGCCGTCCAGCAGTCCCTGCACGAGGGCGTCGTTTTCAGGAGAGAGGTGCATCACGCCCTCCAGCCAAGCAGCAATTCGCCCAGGCGCTGGCGCGCCGTGTGCAGCCGCGATTTCACAGTTTTCGAGGGCACGCCGAGCGCGTCGCCCATCTCGTCGTACGACAGGCCGCCGAAATGCCGAAGCACGATCACCGCGCGGTGGTCGGCGGTCAGCTGCAGCAGCGCCGCCTGGATCTGCGTGCGCCGCTCGCTCGACATGGCGGCCTCGTACGGGCCGCCCGCGGTCGCCAGCGCCGGAGAAAGCTCGTCCTCCGGGCGACGGCCGCGCAGCACGTTGAGGCACTCGTTCATGAGGATCCGGTAGATCCAGCTGAAGAACTTGTACTGCTCGTCGAAAGTGGCAAGCCGCTCGAACGCCCGCACGAACGCCGTCTGCGTGGCGTCCTTCGCGTCGTCCGGGTTGCCGAGCATTCTCAGAGCCACTGTGTAGAGCACCTTCTGGTAGCGCTGAACAAGCCCTTCGAACGCTCCTTGGTCACCCGCCAGGGTCCGCTTTACCAGGGTCGCGTCGTCTTGTTCTGAAGGGAAATACACAGGGACTTGGAAAAGGTTGGTCGAAGGCGACTCTAGCACACGCCGCCGGGGTGCTATAGTGCCCGCCGGACGGGTCCGTTAGCGGTAAGACCGGGCTGGACTACAACTTGGACGGGATGGGTGAACGGATGTCGCACGGCGTCCAGGTCTGGCGGCTGACGGTGGACAGCGGCGGCGACGGCGAAAAGGATGAGCTTGTGGTCCGTGGTCGGCTGGGGGTGAGCGGGGCCGCCGAGCTTGATTCCGTCCTCGAGGGCTTCATCGCCCGCGGCGGCCGGACCTTTCTCCTGAACCTGTCCGGTGTCGACTACATCAGCAGCCCGGGGTTAAGACTGCTCGACGACCGTGCGCGCCAACTCGAAGAGGCGGGAGGCAGTCTGTCGGTGCACCTGGTGACCGACCCGGTGCGGCTGGCCCTGGACCTGGCCGGCCTGGAGAGGCTTTACCAGTCCCACGCGTCCGGCGAGCCCTAGCCGCGAGGTCCCTCGGCGCTGGACGCTCCGCCAGGGGCATCTGCAACCGGCGGCCGCCACACCTTGTCTCAAGGCCAGGAGACGGACATGGGACACAGCGTCGGAGACGGCCTCATCGTGGCAGCCCTTGCCGGGGCATTGGTCGCATACCTCTATTTCAGGCACGTCGAGCGGCGTCGCCGCCTCGAGATCATCCACCAGGAACGTGTCGCGGCGATGGACAAGGGCATTCCGCTGCCCGAACTGCCGCTAGATCCGACCAGGGACTCGAAACCGGCGGACCCGCGGGAGCCGCTCATGCACGGGCTCGCGTGGGTCTCGCTCGGCCTCGGCGGCATGATCGCGCTGGCGTTCGGGCCGTTTCCCAATGCGTCCTCGATCTGGCCCCTGGCCACGCCGCTGGTGACGCTCGGCGGAGGCCTGATTCTGTATTACCTCCTGGCCTCCGAGCGTGGGCGCTGAGCCGCCGCCGTACGCCGACCAGGCGGACGAGTGGCTCGTCGAACGATGCCGCGACGCGGTCGACGAGGGCGCCTTCGCCGAGTTGGTTCGGCGTTATCGGGGTCCGGTGTTCCGGCTGGCCGTCTCGATTCTGGGCCAGGAGTTCGTGCCCGAGGCGGAAGACGTCGCGCAGGACGTCATGGTCCGCATGCATGCCGCGCTCGGCTCCTTTCGCGGCGACGCCAAGTTCGGGTCGTGGATCTATCGCATCGGCTTCAATCACGCGTTGAACGTCAAGGCGCGCGTCCGCTATCGCGCCCCCCACGCGAGCGACGAGTCGCTGGCGACGACGCCATCAGCAGATCGTAGCCCGGAGGATCAGTTGCTGGACGATCGGCGCAAGCGAGCCGTGCACGAGTGCATCGCCGAGTTGCCCGAGGTGTACCAGTCCGCGTTGCGTCTGCACTATTGGCTTGGGGCGAGCATGAGCGACATCGCGGCCATGCTCGACGCGCCTGAGAACACCGTGAAGTCCTACCTCCACCGCGCCAGACAACTGCTGCACGCGATGCTTGCCGAGCGAGGGTTCGATGCACGATGACAATCTGATGGACCAGCTCCTGCGCGACACGATGGCCGCCCAGCCGCCGCAGTTGTCGCCGACGTTCGACGCGCGCGTGATGCGCCGTGTACGTCCGCGCCGCCTGACGCAGACCGGCCGCTGGCTGATCGCCGGCTACGTCGTGGTGGCGGGTGCGACGGCCGCGTGGCTGATGCGCGACGTGCCGGTGTCGGCCATTGTCGCGGCCCTCGTGATGACCGTGCCCATCGCGCTTGGCGTGAGCGCCTACGGGCGGCGGATCACGCTCGGCCACTAGACGCCGCTAGCGCGTGGCGTCGCCGCGACGGACCACGAGCAGCCGCGTGCTCGGCGACGGCACGTCGACCCAGCTGACGTCGCGCAACGGTTGGTGCGCCGTCGTGACTTTCCGATCGAGGTCCAGCCACCACAGCTCGTCGCCGGGACCTGACGGCGTCAGGCGCAGTCGCGGTTGGCCGAGCCAGGGCTGCGACATCGTGATGAACGCCACGAAATCCCGCTGGTTCTGAAATGCCACGATGCGGTTGATGAAGGTGCTGTCGCGGATCGGCGAGGTGCTCCCGCGCGGCAGGACAGAGGACATCCTCGACCAGGAGATTCTCACGGGGAGCCAGTCGAAGTCGCGAGGTCCACTCCAGAGCAACTCGGGCTCGCCCTCGGCAACGAACCCGAACCCTGGCTGCCGCGGAGCAATGTCGAAGACGTAGCCGGCGTCCGCGCGATTGGCGTAGCACAACACGCCAGGCGCCCTGCATGCCTCCGGTATCGGGGCGGGGGTGCACGGGATTGGCCAGCGCACACTCGTCCTGCCAAGGCCCGACAGCAGGACCTTGCCGCACTCATGGCTCGACACCGGCAACCACACGGCCCCGTCGACTCCCGTGTAACGCTCCGAGAACACTTCGGGCACCGGATCGTAGAGTCGCGGCAGGTGATCCGAGACCCAGATCGAGGCGGATGTCGGGGCCAGCGAGTTCTCGGGAGTCTTGGGATGGCTTGTCCAGGCGATCTGCCCCGCCGAGGCCAGGGCCACGATGGTGATCAGCCAGCGTCGCGGGCCATCGCTCCCATCCTTTCGAAAGGCGACAATGGCGCACGGCGCCAGCCAGATCGCGTAGCGGCTCACCCCGGGCGTCGCGCCGTGGTTCACGTTGCCAGACGCCGCGACGAGCAGCAGCATCAGCAAGAATCCGACGGAGACGGCTGCAACAGGAACGAACTCACGCGACGGCTCCTTCCTCCCGAATGCGCTGATTCCCAGCGTCACGAGCAGGCCTGGAAACCACCAGCAGAGTCCGAGGTCGGGATCGATGATCGGCGTCACGATTGCCGTGAGCCCGGGCCAGCTGTAGTTGATCGCGGCCGACAGAGGCGTCGGCGCTGCGAATCGCCAGAAGTAGTACGCCGGATGCATCGCCGCGATGAGCCCGGCCCCCGCGGCCGCCGCCGCGAGCCCGTGACGCTCCGTCCCGCGCGTCGTCCACAGGAGGCCCGCCGCGACTGGCACGAGGATCAACGCGAACCCGGGATTTTGCGCGGTCAGGACGCCGAGCAACAAGAGCGCCGTGCGAGGAGCCTTGCGCCAGAGCACCAGCGCAGTGCCCAGCAAGGCGAAGTCGAAGACCTCGATATGGGCCTTGTCGATCCACCAGATGATCGGACTGCACGCCAGAAGGACGGTCGCGCTGGTTCCGAGCGTCGAGAGGGCACACCACGCGAACACCGTCAGCAGAGCGATGTTGACCATGGTGAACGCGTGGTTCCAATGCAGGCCCGTCGCGCGAACGACGGCCAATACGGGGGCGGCGACAAGCGGGTACAGCCAGAAGTGACGGAAGTCCTGGCGCCCGTCAGCCGCGACGAGGGTGGGATCTTTGAGAACTGTCGGTCCGTACCCCGGCAACGCGGCCATCTCGCCAGCGACTGCGTCGATGTCCCTCTGGGACACACTGGGCGGCCGAAGGGCGCTCAACTGCCGCGCCATGGCGATGTACTCGTGCCCGTCGCCGACTTGACGCGTCGACGACTCGGCCACCAGCGCGA
>JBKPSY010000281.1:0-6292 GCA_046735235.1 Acidobacteriota bacterium
GCCCAGGAGCCCGCGCTCGCGCCGACGCTCGTCTTCTCCCAGTCGCCGATTGACGTCGCCGCGGTCGAATTCGTGGTCCCGCTCGGCAACCTGAATCCGCCAGACCACACGCTGCCGACGGATCACGTCTACTTCTATCACCGCCTTCGCAACCCGTCCGCGCCCGTCTACGACGTCTTCGCGCCGGCCGGCGGCATTGTCCGCGAGGCGCGCCCAGGAAACGACGCGTGGTGCGCGTGCAGGTGACGGCGAGCGCTACGTACTACCTGGGGCACGTGAAGCTCGATCCGTCCATTCAACAGGGGATGGTCATCAGCGCGGGGCAGAAGCTCGGGACGACGAGTACGTTGTCGTACGGGCTCGACGCCGGCCTCGTGAACTACGATCGGACGCTGTCGTTCGTGAACCCCACGCGCTACGGCGACGACACGCGCAACGCAGACTCGGTGCTGCGGTTTTTCGCTGAGCCAGTGCGCAGCGCGCTCTACGGGAAGGTCGATCGACGCGGCGGCGATCTCGACGGCCGCATCGACTTCGATGTTGCCGGCCGTCTGGCCGGCAACTGGTTTCTCGACGGCCTGCCGGTGGGGGAGAGCAACATCCTGGGCGCGGGGCCGAAGCAGCTCGCGTTCGTGCGCGACGTCGTGGAACCCGCGGCGGTGCGCATCTCGATCGGCGGCACGCTCGCGATGAAGGGCGTCTTCGCGATTCCCGCGTCGCTGCCGGATCCGGCAAACGTCGGCCCGGGCTCGGGCCCTGTCGCGTATCCGCTCTACATCGGCGCGCCGGGCTCAGGTCCCTCGGCCGGGCTGCTCGTCGTCGAGATGACCGATGCCGAGACCATCCGCGCCGAAGTCTTCCCGGGCAGCCAGAAGACCGGCGCGGCGTTCACGTCGGCCGCGCAGATCTATCGCCGCTGACGTCGCGGCAGCCACGCGGAGCAGCGACTTCAGCCGGCTCGGGTATTCGCGGGCCCTCAAACGCTCCTGACGCGAGCGCCATAGATCGCGCCCATGCCAACCGGCCAGCTGAGCAATAATCTACCGCGTGCGTGCGAGGTTTCTGCTGATCGCACTGGACTCGGCCGATCCGGATCTCCTGCAGGACTGGTCTGCCGACGGGACGCTGCCAACGCTCGCGGCGCTCCGGTCGCGGGGCGCGCACGCGCGATTGACCGGGCCCGAGACCCTCAGCGCGCACGGAGCGTGGACGTCGATCTGGAGCGGCGTCTCGCTCAGCCGACACGGCCGGTATTTGTCGCGTCCCTTGCGCGCTGGCAGCTACGATCTCCTGAGAGCCGATGACGCGCGCGCCGCCGCCTCTCCGTTCTGGAGCGAGCTCGCCGGACAGACGATTGCAATCCTCGATGCGCCGGACGCGTCGCCGGTGCCGGGACTCCGCGGCCCGCAACTGCTCGGCTGGGGCACCCATCCTTCACCGGCCGTGGTGCGGTCGGAACCTAAGAGCCTCGCGGCGGAGATCGAACGACGGCTCGGCCCGCGGATCGCCAGCGACGAGACGCAGGGGAGTCGGACGCGGGACCGTCGTGTGGTCGATGAACTGCTGGACCGCGTGCATCGCCAGGGACGCGTCGCGCGACATCTGCTCGGGGGCTGCGACGGCGCCGTGATCGGTTTCGGCGACCTGCACGCCGCCGGCCACCGCTTCTGGAAGTACGGGCCGCGAGCGGCGAGGCCGATTCGAGACGTGCGCCTGTCACGCGCGCTTCAGGACGTGTATGTTGCCGTGGACGAGGAGATCGGCCAGATCATCGCGACACTCCCTGCCGACGTCCATGTGGCGGTGCTCTCGAATCACGGGATCAGGGAGGGGTATCCGACGGACGAGCTGATGCGTGCGTTCTGTCATCGGCTTGGCTATCAAGTGGCGCACCGCCGCGGTTCGATCGCAGCCGGCCGTGATGCGGTTGCGGACGGCTGGAATCGCATCGCGGCGCGCCTGGGGCGAGGCCGCCTCGGCGACGGGCGAGACGGACTGGCAGGAACCGATTGGGAACGCACGACCGTGTTTGCGATTCCAGGGTTCTACACCGGCTTCCTGCGCGTCAATCTCCGCGGCCGCGAACCCCGGGGCATCGTCGCTTCCGCCGACTACACGACGATGCTGGACCGGGTTGAGGCGGACTTGCGCCAAGTGGTTGATGCCGCCACTGGAGAGCCCGCGGCGGAGCGCATCACTCGCACGATCGACGCCTTTGGCGGCGGAATACCTGAGCGGCTGCCCGACCTGTTTGTCGAGTGGCGGCTCGCCTCGTCTCCATGCGCGCGCCACCCGCGAGCCGCGCTGCAGGCGCGCCGCCTCGGCGTGCCGCGTGCCAACCTGCATTCGCGGACGGGCATCGCCTTTGTGGCCGGGCCGGCGGTCCACGCTCGTGGCGACGCGGGAGAGTTGTCGCCGACCGATCTCGTGCCTCTGTTCCTCGGCCTGGCCGGCGCGGGTCCGGCGGATCCGGCACGGCCCGCCATTCGCGCGTTCGCGCTGAAGCAGCCGTCGTGAGCGAGTGGACGGCCAATCGAAACGACTACGCAGATCTGGCGGCGCTTTACCACCGCACGCGGCCGAGTTGTCCGATCGAGCTGGTTGACCGACTCGTGAGCCACGCCGGAGTCCATGCCGGCGATTCGGTAGCCGAGATCGGCGCGGGCACGGGTCTCTTCACCCGGCGGCTTTCAGGGCGCGGACTCGCCATCACCGCGCTCGAGCCGGTGCCCGAAATGCGTGCCCAGGCCGAGAGGCTGGCGGACGTCACCTGGAATGCCGGCACATTCGAACAGACTGGCTTGCCCGACGCGTCGCAGCGGTGGGTCGTGTCCTGCCAGGCGTTCCAGTGGGCAGACCGTGCGGCCGCGTTGCCCGAACTGCGGCGCATCCTCGACCCGGGCGCCTGGTTGACGACGGTGTGGTACGCCTACGACGTCTCGCGAGAGCCGGTGCTGAAGCGGACCTTCGAGCTGTTGCGCCAGCGAATTCCATCGTACGCGTACGTCGATCGCACGACCCGCGCGCGGCGACTCTCGTCGCGTGTGTTGAGCGCGCTGCCCGAGGCATCGCAGCGGGCGCTCGGTCGTCTAGCGCCGCTCCGCAATGGTCGGGGCTCTCAGCTCCAGCGGTCCGGGGACTTCGGCAAGCTTGTCTACCACGAGGTGCGAATCAGTACCCCGGTCGATCGCGAGGGCTATCTGGATTTGTGGCGCAGCCGGAATCGCCTCAGGACGCTCGGCCGGGGCGGCGCGTTCGATGCCTTTCTCGCGTCTGTGGCGGAGGACCTCGAGCGGCATCGCGTGGAGGTTGTGGACGTGTCCTACGTCTTCAGTGCTTGGTCGGCTCGCTCGCGGAGCTAGCGATCCACGCAACTGCGGTTGCTAGGATTTGATGCGATTCGTCGGACGCCGACAACGGCAGTTGGCACTTCGCCGTACGACGGCGCCGCCCGCGAGCGTTGACTCGGTGACGGCCGTTCGCTAACCCCTCCGTCCTCACACATTTCCGCAGTCAACTCGTCCAAGGCGCGGACTGGGCATCGCACTTGCCATTGGACATGGCGACCGCGACCCGTTCACGAGAGCTCGACCTCCTCTCCGAGCGCCCTTCGCGGTTCAGGGGAGGCCAGGACGAATCCACGCCCTGGCCGCCCCGCCTATCGAGGAGGAAACATCCATGGTCCGCACAGTCGTCGCTTCACTCGTCGCGCTGCTGCTCGCCGCTCCCGTCGCCTCGTCTGCGCAGCAGGCGGCTTCGGCCGCCGCCGCGCCTGCCGAGAAGGCCGGCCCCACCGTCAACATCAACACCGCCACGTCGTCCGAGCTCGAAAGCCTGCCCGGCGTGGGTCCGAAGCTCGCGCAGCGGATCATCGACTACCGCGAAAAGAATGGCGGCTTCAAGAAGCTCGAGGACTTGATGAACGTCCAGGGCATCGGCGAGAAGAACTTCCTGAAGCTGAAGAGCAAGCTGTCGGTGACACCGCCGGTGAAGCACTGACACTCGTCTAGCTGGGTGATGCGGGCGCCAATCCGCCCTGTGGGACGGATCGGCGCCCGCCCCAGGCCGAGGATCATGCGCGGTTACTCGCTCGTGGAACTGCTCGTGACGGTCGCGATCATAGCCACGCTCACCGCGATCTCGGTGCCGATGCTTGGCAACTCGCTCGAACACTCGCGACTGAGAGGAGCGGCGTTCCACATGTCAGCGCGGCTCTACCTGGTGCGCTCGCAGGCCGTCCGCCGGCATGGATATGTCGCGCTCAGATTCAAGGCGATCACTAGCGCCGTGCAGTACCAGACGTTCGCTGATGGGGACGGGGATGGCGTGAAGAGCGCGGACATCACGAGCGGACGCGACGTGCCGCTCGATCGCCCCGAAGCGATTGGCGATACGCATCCCGGAATCGAATTCGGCTTCGCCGCCGGATGTCCGCTCATCGATGGCTCGCCTGCCAGCGGCAATCCGGTTCGCATCGGCACCAGCGGCCTGGTGTCGTACAGCCCCGGCGGCGAGTCCACGACCGGCACGCTCTATATCCGGAGCCGCAGCGAGGGTTACGCGATCGTGATGCTTGGTGCTACCGGCCGCACGCGGCTCCTCCATTGCAGCCCGACGGACGGCCAGTGGACGGTCGATGGGCGCTGATCGCCGCGCCGCACGGCGTGTCGCATTCCGGAATGGGATTCTGCCTCCGCGCGCGCGGCTGCGGCCAGGGGGAGATGTCGTGCTCGTGAACCTCTCCAACTCGGGTGCGTTGGTGGAAGGCACGTTCCGCTTTCGCCCGGAGTCTCGCTGCGAGCTCTCGGTCACTGAAGGCGTTCGCGAGTCCACGCTTCGCGTGCTGGTCATCCGGAGCTTCGTCGCACGGCTCGACCGCGCCGGCCCTGTGCGATACCGCGCGGCCGTCAGATTCGATCGCACTGTGGAATGGACCTCGTCGATGACGACGCCCGATGGGTATCGGATTACCGAGGCCCTGGCGGCCCTCGAGGGCCCGCGGGTAGCTGCTACACGTGACCCCAGGCGCACGGGCCCGTCGGCAGTGAAAACGGCTGGAATTTCTCACGAATCTCGGAGGCGGTAACGTGGCATCTCCCTTGAACTCAGGAACAATCGAGCGGTCGGTTCACATGCGGGCTCCGGGCACCCTCATGACTGGCGACAACTGGGCACCTTCTCCCGTCGTTCTCGCAGGCCGGCGCCGACGCGATCGCCGGCGGGGCCTCGCTTCGATGTGCGCCACGCTGGCGTCGACGCTCAGCCGCACCGGCGCCGAGGCCTTGCGCGCCCGCCTCCTCGACAGCGTCCACCGGATTGTCCCCAGCGCGCGGCTGATCTCCATCCGCGACTGGCGAGTGGGCGAGTCGCGAGTCTCGCCGGCGGCCGATTCGCCCTCGGTGTTCGAGATCCCGACCAGCGATCCGCGCCGTATCGCGATCCTCGATGCCGTCGCGGCCCCCGGCCGTCGTCTTGACGACTGGGATCTGCAGACGCTGGCCGTCACCAGCCAGATTGCTGCGTTGGTCCTCGAAATCGAGAGCCTGCGGACGACGCAACAGGCCGAGCCGGTTCGCCGGGTTGCGCAGGAACCGGACGGCGCAGCGCCGCTGATCGGCTCGACGCCCCTCATGCAGCGCCTGCGGCAGACCATCGAACGAGTGGCGTCGAGTGATTTCACGGTGCTGATCGAGGGGGAGTCCGGCACCGGCAAGGAGCTGGTCGCGCGCCAGATCCATGAACTGAGCAGCAGGCGCGAAGGGCCCTTCGTGCCGATCAACTGTGCGGCGCTCGTCGAGACGCTGCTCGAGGCCGAGCTCTTCGGAATCGAAGACCGGACCGCCACCGGTGTGCGCGGGCGACGAGGCAAGTTCGAGCACGCGGACTTCGGCACGCTGTTCCTCGACGAGGTCTCGGATCTTTCGCTCTCCGCGCAGGCCAAACTGCTGCGCGCGATTCAGGACCTCGCCGTCGAGCGCGTGGGCGGCAACGGCGCGCGTCGCGTCGACATCCGTATCGTCGCCGCGACGAATCGCAGCCTGAAGAGGCTTGTCGCGGAAGGGTTGTTCCGCTCCGACCTCTACTACCGGCTGAGCGGCGTCGAAGTGCACGTGCCGTCGCTGCGCGAGCGCCAGAGTGACGTGCTCGAGCTCGCGGACGTTGCCGGGCCAGCCGTGGCTGACCAGCGCGTCGGCGGCTTCCGGCGACAGCCGCAGCTGCCGCGTCGTGCGATGGCGCGACAGGAAGTAGTCGGTCAGCTCGAGGATGTCGTCGCGGCGATCGCGCAGCGGCG
>JBKPSY010000282.1:0-6166 GCA_046735235.1 Acidobacteriota bacterium
CAGCGCGCCGGCCGGCGCCATGATGTGGCGTCCGGGCTCGAGCACGATCGCCAGGCCGGACTCGCGCAGGACCGGCAGGACCGCCTCGGCGTATTCGCGAGGGCCCGGCACCGGCGTGCCGTTGTAGGACACGCCGAGGCCGCCGCCGATGTCGAGGTGCTCGATGCGGGTGCCCGCGCCGCCGAGCGCGCGGGCCAGGTCGACGAGCGCGCGGGCCGCGTCGGTGAGCGGCGTCATCGTCGTGATCTGCGATCCGATGTGCGCGTGCAGGCCGACGATCTCCACGCCTCCCATCGCGCGCGCGCGCTCGCACAGCGCGGGCACGTCGGCGATCGGGATGCCGAACTTGTTGATGCGGAGCCCCGTGGAGATGTGCGGGTGCGTGCCGGCGTCCACGTCGGGATTCACGCGGATCGCGATCTTCGCGCGGACGCCGCGCTCGCGCGCGAGCGTGTCGACGCGGGCGATCTCGCCGGCCGACTCGACGTTGATCGATCGGACGCCGAGGCCGATCGCATAGTCGAGCTCGCCGGCCGTCTTGCCGACGCCGGTGAAGACGATCTGCGCCGGGGTGAACCCGGCGCGCCGCGCGACGTCGATCTCTCCGCCCGAGTTCGCGTCGGCGTTGCTGCCGAGCCCGCGCAGCAGCCGCAGGACGGCCAGCGTCGAGTGCGCCTTGAGGGCGTAATGCACGGCGTGGGGCACGCCGGCGAACGCCTCGTCGATCGCGCGGTAGCGCGACGCGATGGCGGCGGCGCTGTAGACGTAAAGCGGCGTGCCGTGGGCGGCGGCGATGGGCTCGAGCGCCACACCGTCGCACACGAGTGCGGAACCTTGTCGATAGAATCCGATCACGGGCGTCAGGACAAAAGAGTGTAAGATACCAGATTACGACGCATGTCTGCTGATTCCGCGGCTGCGCAGCCGACGACGCCGGACAGCCTCATCGAGCAGTGCCTGGCCGGCGATCAGCTCGCATGGGAGCAGATCGTGCGCCAGAACTGGCGCAAGGTCTTCAACGTCGCGTACAAGTTCGTCGGCAAGCACGACGAGGCCGAAGACCTCACGCAGGACATCTTCCTGAAGATCTTCAAGGCGCTGAAGACCTTCGACCGCCGCGCGAACTTCCAGACGTGGATCATCAGCATCAGCCGCAACCTCTGCATCGACCATTACCGGAGCGTGCGGAAGGAGCGCCAGACGATCGCGCGCGACGTCGACTCGAGCGAGCTCCAGCCGGCGACGCACGAGCGGGGGCCCTACGCGCAGGCCGAGCACCAGGACCTGCGCGCCCAGCTGCGCCAGGCGCTCGAGACGCTGCCGCTCTCGCTCAGGACGGCCGTCGTCCTGCGCGACCTGCAGGAACTGTCGTACCAGGAGATCGCCGATCGCCTCGGGCTTCCCGAAGGCACGGTGAAGTCGCGCATCAACCGCGGCCGCATCGAGCTGGCGCACCAGCTCCGGCGGCTGCAGGAGAAGCAGCCCTTGCGGCAGCGGAAACGTAGGAGTCACTGATGAACATCACGACCGAACACGCCAGCGGCATTGCGGTCGTCCGCGTGGGCGAGTCCCGCCTCATGTACCCGCTCCTGTCGGAGTTTTCGTCCGCGGTGCAGAAGCTGATCGCCGCGGGCGAACGAAAGGTCGTCGTCGATCTCTCGTCGGTCGGCTACGTCGACAGCGCGACGATCGGGTGCCTCATGGACCTGTATCGCCAGGCCAACGCCGCCGGCGGCGCCCTCAAGCTGGCGGGCGTCCAGAAGCGCGTCGAGACGATGCTCACGATGACCGGCGCGCAGAACTTCATCGAAGTGCACCCCGACGAACCGAGCGCCGTCAAAAGCTTCGGAGCCTGACATGCGCACCATCAAACTCACGACGGGCGCGTCGCTGACGCTCGACGGCGACCTGCTGGCGGTGCTCGAGGCGCTGTACAAGGAGATCTCCGCGAAGCACGAGCTGCAGTCCAGCTTCGAGGACATGGCCCGCGAGATCGCGCACATCATCGAACAGATGGGCGACGCCGACCGCCGCCACTACCTGTCCGAAAGCCTCTTCCTGAACATCGTCTCCTACGAGAACGAGCGCCTCGGCGCGTACGTCAAGAAACTGACCAAGAAGTAAGTGTCCCTGAACTACCTGGCGACCCGGTTCACGTGTTCCTGGCCGTGGAGCACGATGGTCATGCTCTGCGACGGCCGCCTCGTCTGCGGGTGCGCGGATCCGTACGGCAAGCGCGTCCTGGGCGACCTCCGCGTCCTGCCGACGGTCTCGTCGGTCTGGACCGGCGAGGTCGCCTCGCAGCTGCGACAGGACATCGTCCACGGCGGGTCGAAGTTCTGCGGCGACTGTCCGCTGAAGCTGCCGCTCAGGAAGGACGAACCGCCGCCGCCGCGCCCGCTCGACGTCGGACCGCTGCCCTCGCGCCTCTACATCGAGTGCACGGCGGCCTGCAATATTTCGTGCAACCAGGCCTGCTGCGCGCCGGAAACCGGCATCACGCGGACGCGGCAGGCGGGCATGCTCGACTACGACCTCTTCACGCGCGTCGTGGACGAAGCCGCGCCGTCGCTCGTGCGGATCGACTTCTTCAACTACGGCGAGGCCTTCCTGCACAAGCGCGCGCTCGACATGGTCGAGTACATCAAGTCGCGCTACCCGCACGTGTATCTCTACACGAGCACGAACGGCCTCGCGCTGACCGAAGACGGCGCGCGCCGCCTGGCCCGCTCCGGCATCGACGAAGTGACCTTCTCGATCGACGGCGCGACGCACGACAGCTACGTGCAGTACCGGCAGCGCGGCGACTTCGCCAAGGCCATCCGGAACCTCACCGCCCTCGTGGATGAAAAGCGGCAGCACGGCTTCGACGTGCCGTTCGTCAACTGGCGTTACATCCTCTTCTCGCACAACGACAGCGACGAAGAGATGGACCTCGCGCGGCGCATGGCCGCGGAGATCGGCGTCGATCGCCTGAGCTGGGAAATCACCGATCACCCCGAGAACATGTTCTCGCGCCGGTTCGTGCCCGGCACGCCGGCGTTCGATCGGATTCAGTACGAGATCTGGGACCGCACGGGCCTCGGCAACGCGATCCCCGGCGCGACGCCGCGGGCGCGCATCGAAGTGGGCGGCACGTCGTGGCTGGATCGCCTCGGCAACGTCCCGGTCACGGGAAGCGCGGGCCAGCCGATCGAGATCCGCACGCGCGTCACGAACCTGTCGACGCGGGCCTTCCCCGCGCACGCCAGCTACGGCCGCCGTCTCGTCCGGCTCGGCGCGCAGCTGTGCGCCGCCGACGGCACGCTGATCAATCGCGACTACGAGCGCGCATGGCTGCCCGGGCACCTGCAGGCCGGCGCGACGATGGAAATCCCGATCACCGTGAAGGCGCCCGAGGCGCCCGGCCGCTACCGGCTGAAGTTCGATCTCGTGAGCGAGGGCATCGACTGGTTCGAGCAGAACGGCTCGCCCACCGCAGTCAAGGACCTCATCGTCGTCACTTGATGATCTTCACGCCCGTCGGCGAGGTCGGCTTCGTCATCCCGGCCTGACTCACGCCAATCGTCTGCCCCGCCACGGTCAGGTTCGTCGTGCGCAACGACGCGGTCGTGTTGGCCGTGAGCGCGTAGCTGACGGTTCCCGTGCCCGTCCCGCCGGCGCCGAGCGTCACCCACGCCACCGGGCTGCTCACGCCCCAGGCGCAGCTGGCCGAGGTCGTCACCGTGAACGTGCCGGTCGTGGCCGCATACGCCACGTTGAGCGACGCGGGCGTCACCGTGTACGAGCACGCGGTCTGGTTCACCGTGAACGTCTTCCCGCCGAGTGTGATCGTCCCGGAGCGCGCCCCGCCGCTGTTCGCGGTGGCGCTGAAGTTCACGCTGTGGCCGCCGGGGCCGCTGCCACCCGAGGTCACCGTGATCCAGCCCGCGTTGCTCACGGCCGTCCAGGAACAGGCCGAGCCTGTCGTCATCGTGAAGCTGCCGGAACCGCCCGCCACGGCGACGGTCGCGCTCGTCGGCGTGAGCGTGTAGGAGCAGGCCGTCTGGTTGAACGTGAAGGTGGCGCCCGCAATCGTCAGCGTGCCGGTCCGGACGGACGTGAGATTGTTCGGCGTCACGCTGTATCCGACGCTCCCGCTGCCGGACCCGCTCGAACCCGACGTCACGGTCAGCCATGGCGTGTCGTTGCTGGCGGCCGTCCAGCCGCATCCGGCTCCTGCCGTGACGGTGATGCTGCCGGTGCCGCCTTCGACGCCGATCGACTGAGGACTGGTCGGCGGACCGATTGAGTACGAGCACGATACCGCGGCCGCCTGATTGACCGTGAAGGTCTTTCCGGCGATCGTCAGCGTGCCGGTCCGCGGAGTCGTCAGCGTGTTGACCGCCACCGAATAGCCCAGCGTCCCGTTGGTCGTCCCCGACGCACCGCTGGTCACCGTGATCCAGCTGTCGTTCGCGATCGATCCCCACCCGCACGCCGAGGTGACCGCCACCGTCCCCGTCGAGGCGCCCGGCCCGGGGCTGACGCTTGCCGGACTGATGCTGGATGTGCCGCAGACCGACGTGAGCGAGAACGTATTCGACACGGCGCTCTCCGCCGATCCGCCAGGCCCGTTCGCGGCCACGCGCGCTTCGTACGTCACGCCGATCTGCAGCGGCGTCGTCAGCAGCGGGAGATAGGCGACGCGCATGTAGCCGTCGCTCTCCGGCGTCGGCTTGCCCAGGTTGGCGGTCGACACGACGGTGCTCGAACCCGCGACGTACACATTGAACGTGTAGCCTGAGACCATCGCCACGCCATCCACGACCGTGTTGTTGTCGGAGGACGGCAGAAACTCGACGCGTACTCCATCGACAACGTTCTGGGCGTGGAGCGGCGCAGCCCCGAGCAACAGCAGGAACAGGACCGATACGGGGTGGATCAGGCGTGCGCGGCGCAGCAGGGCAATCATCCGTTTCTCTCCGGGCTCCGCTCTGTGCATGGCGCGGGCCTGTCACAGATGACCACCAAGTCATACCGTGGGCCGCCGAGTCGCGCAGTTGCGGGCAGATCTATGAAACGTACTGATTTCGTCCATACCAAAACTCGCAGCCCGATTACGAGAACGCAACCGGATGGTGCGGACGACGATCGTTCGTCAGATCTAATCGGCACGCAGCGCGACGAGCGGATCGACCCGCATCGCGCGGCTGGCGGGAATCCAGCACGCCGCGACGGCGACGAGCATCAACGCCGCGGACATCAGCGCGTAGGTCGCGGGATCGACCGCGCGCACGCCGTACAGCAGCGACGTCAGGAATCGGCTGAGCAGCAGCGCGCCCGCGAGACCGACCGCGACGCCGATGACGGCCGGCATCGTGTGCTGCCGGAGGATGAGACGGCGCACGTCGGATCGCCCGGCGCCCATCGCCATGCGGATGCCGACCTCCTGCGTCCGCTGGCTGACCGCGTGCGACGTCACGCCATAGATGCCGATCGCGGCCAGCAGCAGCGCGATCGCGGCGAAGCCGGCGAGCAGCGTCGCCTGGAACCGCGGCTGATTCAACGTGTCGGACAGCTGCGCGCCGAGCGTCGTGACGCGGAGCAAGGGCAGCTGCGGATCGATCGCCTGCAGCTCGCGGCGGATCGACGGTATCAAGGCCGACGGATCGCCGGACGCGCGGAACACGAGCGTCTGCGTCCGCGGCGGGAACTGCAGCGTACAGAAGTAGACCTCGCCGCGGATCGGACGCTTCACGTCGCCGCGCCTGAGATCCCTGACGACGCCGACCACGGTGTTCCACGGACTGTTGTCGGTGCCGTCGCCGGGCTTGAGCCGCTTGCCGATCGGATCCTCGCCCGGCCAGACGCTGCGCGCGAGCGCCTCATTGACGATCACGACCGGCGCGGCGCGGTCGTTGTCGCCGTCCTGGAACCCGCGTCCCGCCGCCATCGTCGCGCCAAGCGTCTCGAAGAAACCGGGCGACACGTTTTCCACCGGGTACTCGGATCGCTGCTCCGGAGGCGGCAGCGGCTTCCCCTCGAACGCGAAGCTCGTCGAATTGGCGAGCAGCGGCAGCAGGATGCCGCTCGTGAGCGACGCGGACTCGATGCCCGGCACCGCGCGCGCGCGCTCGAGGAAGCGGCCGTAGAAGCTCCTCACGAGCTCGGGAGTGCGGTAGAC
>JBKPSY010000283.1:0-18356 GCA_046735235.1 Acidobacteriota bacterium
GTACTCCGTGTCGTTTCAATCCCGCCTCGGGCGCGAGCCATGGATGCAGCCCTATACCGACGAGGTCCTCGTGCAGCTCGCCCACGCCGGCATCAAGAGGCTCCAGGTGCTCTGCCCGGCCTTCGTCGCGGACTGCCTCGAGACCCTCGAGGAGATCGGCATGCGCGGACGCGAGTCGTTCGTGAAGGCTGGAGGCACGTCTCTGACGCTCGTGCCGTGCATGAACGAGCACCCGGCCTGGATCGACGCCCTCGAGGGGATGGTGCTCAGTCGATGGAGCGATGCCGCGCTGGCGCCAGCCATCCGGCAGACGTAGGTCACCGCGAACTCGCGCGGCGAGTTACTTCGTGACGCTCACGAGCTCGGTCGTCAGCATGTCCGAGCCGAGCACCCGGACCTCGATCCGCAGCTCGGCCGGCGCAGTGGGCACGTATTCGAAGTCGTATGTCTCGCCAACCGAGATCTGCTGGCTGGCGGCGCGTGTCGTGGCCTGAATGGGCGGCAGCTCCGCGCCGTCCTTGGACACCGCCCGCCACTGAACCAACCCGCTCTCGCCCCGCATCGACACGATGGCCGTGTCGTTGGGGCTGATGTCGATCAGGCGGAACCGGTACGCCGTGCCGACCTTCAGCGTCATAGGCGCCGGGTTCGTGCTGCGGTTGAGCTCGAGCGGAGCGCCCACGAAGCCGGCCGAGACCGGGCCGGACCCTCCGAGCAGCAACACCTTCTCCGTGTCGGCGTCGAACGTCTTGCGATCCGGGACGACCAGCAGCGCGCTGTACATCCCGGAGCTGAGCTGATGCGGGCCGTGCGCGTGCGTGTGGTAGATGAACGTGCCCGCGCGCGGCGGCGTGAACCAGACGTACAACGTGCCCCCCGGCGGGATGGGCTTCGTCGTTTGCCGCGTGTCGCCGCTCCAGCCCGCGACGCCGTCGTTGTAGCTTTCGAGCTCGATGCCGTGCCAGTGGATCGACGTCTCGGTATCGGTCTTGTTCACGAGGGTGAGGGCCACAGGCTCGCCCCGCTGCAGCACGAGCGTCGGGCTGGGGTTTGGCGCCGGCGGCGGCTGGTCGGCAACGGCGACGGCGGGAACGGCCGGGTGCTCCGGGTCGGTTATTGTGAACCCGAACCCTGAGTCAGCGCCGTACCGGTTCGGCAACGCGTCGATCGTCACCGTCAGCGGGCGGGGCTTTTGCGGCTTGAGATCCGGCGCCGCGGTTTCATCGCCGGGCAGGACTTCGATGCCGAGCACCAGGCCGGCCATCGAGTGTTCGACGTCGTGGGGCATGTGGGCCATCGCATCGCGGTCGGCGGCCGACAAATCGGCATCACGCATGTCGCCCGTCACGTGTCCCTGAATGTGGCAGTGGAACAGCCAGTTCCCGACACGGTCCGGTACCCACCGCATCTTCATCGTCGAGCCAGGATCCATCGCCTGAGTGGTGACCAGCCGCCGGCTGTCGTGGTCGTAGAGCGTGTCGCGTGCGTAGGTGCCGAGGCTCTCGACGGTGTAGAACGTCCCGTGGAGGTGCATCGGGTGGAGATCCGACGTCGCGTTGACGACGCGCCACGTCGCCGCGCGTCCGAAGGGCAGCACCTGCCGTTCGGTGTACGGCCAGGAGCGACCATTGATCGTGAGTGACGCGGTGAGGTTCCCGGTAGGATCGGGCACGCCCAGATACATCGCGAGCACGAAGATGCGATCGTCGGGCTCTTCGCGGCCGCTGGCGGGATCGACGATCAGCGCGCCGACGAGCGGGCCATCCACGTTGCCGAACCGGAACGCGAGCGCGGGAGTTCCGGCGGTGCCGCCGAGATAGGCGTAGGTGCCGGGTTTGCCGGCCGTGAAACGCAGTTCTCGCGTGGCGCCGGATGCGATCTCGACGAACGCGTCCGGATCGCCGGGCCGCGTCATCGCGCCGTAGAGACGCATCGGCGCACCCGGAATTGCGTTTCGCACGCTCATCCGAATCTCGGTGCCTTCGGGGACTCTCACCAGCGGACCGGGAATCTGCGGCGCCTTGCCTTCTTCCGCGAACGCCTGGATGGTCCGCGTGGGATCGGTCTCGCTCTGGCCTTCCGGCCTCCAGCGGGCCTCCTCCGCGACGAGGCGCAGGGTCAGCACGCCGTCCTTCAGGACACCGGCAGCCTCGCGGTTATCGTTGGCGGTTGCCATCGGCAACGACGCCGCGATGTGGGGAGCAGGACGGTCGGCGGCGGCCCGGCTGCCGGCGGCGACGGGGCCCGCTACAAGAAGTGACGACGACAGGACAAGAAGGCGCGCGGCGGATATGGTCATGGGGCGGAAGTTGCGGGAGTCGCGGGCAGCTCGAGCGCGGGACGCTTCTGTCCTCGATGGCACGTGGTGCAGTTCACCGACGGGTTCGCGCTGTTCAGGGTCGGAATCTTCTTGAGGTACTCGTTGTTGATGGCAATCACCATCCGGCTCATCGCGCGCGCGGTTTCCTTCGCGCCCTTGTCGTCCGAGTCCCAATGCCCCGCCACGTGGCAATGGGTGCAGTTCACGCCGAGGGACCTGGTGAAGCCGAACTCCATGATTCGCAGCAGGCGCTCGGCGGTGACGCCCCTGTATTCCGTGACGTTCATGAAGACGTCCACCGCCGGCTGATCTTCTTTACCCGCGATCGACTTCCTCAGGTCCGCCAGGGCCTTGGCCTGATCGAACGGCGCGTCTGGAACGGATGCGGGGGCGGGCGGTGTCGGCGCTGGCGCCTGCGCCCGAGCGGTGACGGTGGCGATTGCGACGGAGACGGAGACGAGAGCGCACCACAGGCGGTGACGTGTTCGGCGCAACGTGACTCCCACTGAATTTTCGTGATCGCTGGACGGTGGGTGGATTCTACCTCAGCCGTTGCTTCGGCCGTTCGTGTATCGCTGCTTTCCACACGAATCCACTAATTGACTAGGCGCTTGACATATTCCTATATAGGAATATGATTGTCGACGTGCCGCCGTCACTGACCACGACCGACGCGTTCAGCGCAATTGCCGATCAGAACCGGCGCGACATCCTCGTCTTCCTCGCCGGCACTGAGCGGTCCGTCAGCGACATCGTGGACGCGCTCGAAATCCGGCAGCCGTCGGTCTCGAAGCACCTCAAGGTGCTGCGCGACGTCGGCCTGGTGGATGTGCGCCGGGATGGGCGGCAGGCGTTCTATCGCACGAATGCCACGGCGCTGAAGCCGGTGCGCGAGTGGACGGACACGTTCGAGCGGTTCTGGCGTGCCCAGCTGTCTCGAATCAAGGAACGGGCCGAAGGGAAATAGCGCGGCGTCCGCCGCGCCGATCGAAGGAGATGCATCGTGAG
Source organism: Acidobacteriota bacterium (assembly GCA_046735235.1). Taxonomy (GTDB): domain Bacteria; phylum Acidobacteriota; class Vicinamibacteria; order Vicinamibacterales; family JAENWD01; genus JAENWD01. The sequence goes on from JBKPSY010000283.1 coordinate 3,329, forward strand.
CCTGACCACAACGACTGCCCTGGAACATCTGACGCTCAACATCGACCAGGAGATCCGCGTCCACGCGTCGCTCGAGGCGACCTTCGCGGCGCTCCTCGAGGAAATGGGTCCCGCCAATCGCAAGCCCGACGGCGAGGCGATGCCGATGAAGCTCGAAGCCTGGCCGGGTGGCCGCTGGTTTCGCGATCTTGGCGAGAACACGGGGCACTTCTGGGGGCACGTGCAGGCCATCAAGCGGCCCACGCTGCTGGAGATCACCGGGCCTCTGTTCATGTCGTCGCCGGTCGTCTCGAATGTCCAGTACCGCCTGAAGGAAGTGGACGGCGGCACCGTCATCGCGTTCAGGCACTCGGCGTTCGGGTTCGTCCCCGACGGGTACCGCGAGAACACGCCGAAGGGCTGGACGCACCTGCTCGCTCAGATCAAGCAGCGCGCCGAGTCCGCGCGCTAGGAAAGGACGTCATCATGTCTGCCATTCAAATGCTGCTCATGGAACTGGATCACGAAGCGCGCGCGACGCGTCGCGTGCTCGAGCGCGTGCCGGGCGATCGCCTGAACTATCGGCCGCACGAGAAGTCGATGTCGCTCGGCCAGCTGGCGCTGCACGTCGCGATCGTGCCTGGCGCGATCGCGCAGCTCTCGCGGAAGTCGCCCGTGCAGGTGCCGGAGTTCAAGCAGCCGTCACCGCAGACGGCCGCCGAGCTCGTGCCGGCGCTGGACCAGAGCCTCGCGCAGGCGCGCGAGGTCCTCGGCGGCATGGACGACGCGTCGCTGGGCGAGACGTGGCGCCTGGTGGACGGCGACCGCGAGGTGATCTCGCAGCCGGTCGGCATCATGCTTCGCGCGCTGATGCTGAACCACTGGTACCACCACCGCGGCCAGCTGTGCGTCTATCTGCGGGAAGTGGGCGTGCCGGTGCCGTCGGTGTACGGCCCGAGCGCGGACGAGAACCCGTTCGCGATGCCGCGCGCGATGGCCGCCGCAGTCTGAGACCAGGGAGTACGTAGGGCCGAACTTCAGTTCGGCCTCGCCGCGGATGCGGCGCGACTGAAGTCGCGCCCTACGTACGGCCGCGCTAGCCCTTCAACCTGAAGTCGATCGTCACCTTCATCACCACTTCCACCGGCGCGCCGTTAAGGAGCGTTGGCTCGAATTTCCACTGCCGTATCGCGGCGGCGGCCGCCACCCCGAGGTCCGGGTGAACCTGGGACGTCAGCACCCGCACGGACTGCACCGTGCCGTCCTTGCCGATGATGGCCTCGAGCGGTACTTTGCCTTCGATGCCAGCCGCCTTCATCGACTCCGGATACACCGCGTTCACGTGCACGAGCTTGCGCGGTGCACGGATGTTCCCACCCACTTTGAGGCGCGCGGGCGCGGGCACGATCGTCGCAGCGGCAGGCCGCTGGCCCTCGATGGTGACCGTCTCCTCCAGGTCGCCCACCTGCATCATGACCGTGCGACTCCAGTCGCCCGGCGCGCGAAGCTCGACGTCCTGCGCCAGCGTTTTGAATCCGGCCTGCGAGACCCGCAGCGTGTACTTCCCTGCGGGAATCGCGGGAATTGAGAAACGCCCCTCGGCATCTGTCGTCGCGGTCCACTGGCGCGACTGACTGTCCTGGAGCGTCACGGCGGCACCGGGAAGCAGTCCTCCCGACGCGTCATAGACGACCCCGGTCACGGCACGCGGATCGGCGTCGGCGCCGTGGATCAAGGCGACGGGCGCCGCCACGGTCAGCAGCGCGATGACAATCGCGGCCAGCGTGCGGCCCGAGAGCGCAGTGCGATCGACTCGATGATTGAGCATGGCGGCAATTCTCCTCTCCAACGTTGACGGCCGTGCCATTGGCAGCGCAGGCAGTGGCGCCGATGGGCGACGGCACAATTTCGTGATCTCTAATAAGTGCAGGGCGTAGTCGTCCGCCTTCTGCCCACACCTCAGCGCGCCGTCGTCGCACGCCATCTCGCTGAACTGGCGGAGGCGGCGATCGGCAAGCCAGCACAGCGGGTTGAACCACTGCACCGCGCACAAAGCCTGGGCAAACAGCTGCAGCGACCAGTCGCAGCGCTGGATGTGGGCGACTTCGTGGCACAGCACGGCGCGGATCCTGTCGGCGGGCCAGTCGTCGGCACCGCGCGGCAGCGCGATGCAGGGCCGCCGCACGCCCCACGTGGCCAGCAGGTCCTGCGCATCGGTTTGCAGAAGGCCGATCGGACCGGCGACACCCAGTTGATCGGCGACGTCTCGCACCGCGCGCAGCCAGACTGGGCTCTGCACCGGACGTGCGCGTCGCCTGATTCGTCGGAGCCGGACGAGCGCGGCAGTGAACGTCGACGTGAATCCCAGGACGCCGATGAGCCACACGCCGACAACGATCGTGCCAGGCGCCAGGAGGGACGACCGGCCGGCCTGACGGACCGTCGCCGACGATTCGACGACGGCGACCGTCGCGCGCGGCGCGGCATACGATGAGGACCACGATGGGAGCCGCACGCTCCATCGCGGGAGCGCCCAGCTCAGTGGAACCGCGAGAGCAGCTGCGACGAGCGCGGCGGCGAGGACGGCGTGTCGTGCCGCCGCCGATCGGCGATGGAACGCCGCCGCCGCGACGAGTCCAGCTAGCGTGATCATCGAGAGGCGAATCGACGCGTCAATGAGCGGCATCATCGTCCGCTCCTCGCGCTCTTCACCAGCGCGACAATCCGTTCGAGCTCCTCGTCAGTGATGCGCGCGGCTTCCCCGCCGAGGAGCGCGGCGACGGCTTTCGCGTTCGACCCGTCGAAAAAGGTCTCGACGAGATGCTTCAGCGCGGACCGCCGGGCCGCGTGCCGCGGCATGGTCGGAACGTAGACGTAGCGAAGCCCTTCCTCTTCGTGCCGGACGAAGCCCTTCGTCTCGAGCACTCGCAGTTGCGTCCGGACAGTGGACGAGCTGGGCTCGCCGGACAGGCCTTCGAGAATCTCATTGGCGGTCGCGCGGCCCAGCCGGTAGAGGCGGTCCATGATCTGACGCTCCCGTTTCGTGAGGGCGGCGTGAAGCGGCGTATCAGCCATGCGATGTTTATAGCATAAGTGTTATAAAAATAACATACCGGGTCCTCGAGTGACTTCGGTGTCGGGTCCTCGGGCGACTTCGGTGTCGGGTCCTGGGGTGACTTCGCCGTCGGTCGTGCGTGGCTTCGCCGTCGGTCCTCTGCTACGGCAGCGCGAAGGCGACGTACGTGCCGCCGGAGGGCGCGCCCCACTTGCCGCCGCCGGCGCCGATGACGACGAACTCTTTGCCGTCCACGTCGTACACCGCGGGCGTCGCGTTGCCCGCGGCGGGCAGCGTCGTCTCCCACAACACCTTCCCTGTTTTCGCGTCGAAGGCACGGAACTTCCTGTCGTAGACGGTCGCGCCGATGAACACGACGCCTCCGGCGGTGACGACTGGTCCGCCGTAATTCTCGCTGCCCGAGTTCGCGAGGCCCGACCCCGGCATCTCGCCGAGCGGCACCTGCCAGGCGATTGACGCCTTGCTCATGTCGATGGCCGTCAGCGTGCCCCACGGCGGCGCAATCGCGGGGAAGCCGTCGGGATCGGTGAATCGCGCCTCGCCGTCCAGCGAGTATCGGAGATCGAACGGCGTCGGGCGGTCGGCGCGCACCATCACCGAGTTTCCGCTCGCGATGTACTCGACGATCGCCCGGCGAACGGCGGAGTGCATGTCGGCAAACGGCGGCATGCGGCCGCCGCCCTCGCGGACCTTCGTGGCGATCTCCTCGATGTTGCGGCGCGTCCCGATGCCGGCGAGCGAGGGAAACTCCGGCGGCGTGCCCTTGAGGTCCGCCCGATGGCAGGCCGCGCAGTAGCGGAGGTACAGCGTCTTGCCAGAGACGGGGCCGCCGTCCGGCATCTTCCGCTCGGCCAGCTTCACGCGCCACGCCATCTCGTTCGCGTTGACGTAGAGCAGGCTCGAGACCGGATCGAAGGCCACGCCGCCCCACTCCGCGCCGCCATCCATCCCCGGGTAGAGAATCGTGCCTTGCGTGCTCGGCGGGTCGTATTCGCCGCGCTTGCGAAGCGTTTCCCATATGGCGCGCACGGCTTTCTCAGCCTCTGGCGTGCGCTTCGTGATCAGATCCTCGGTGAACTGTTGGCGCACGAACGGCGGCGGCAATGTCGGCAGCAGCTGCGTGCGCGCCGAGCGCTCGCCGGGCACGTCCGACGCCGGCGGCGTCACCTCACGCATCGGGTAGATCGGCTGCCCGGTCTCGCGGTCGAGGACATACAAGTTCCCGTTCTTCGCCGTCTGGGCGACGACGTCGCGGCGCTGGCCGTCCTTCACAATCGTCACGAGGGCGGGCGGGGCCGGAAAATCGCGGTCCCAGAGATCGTGCTTGATGGCCTGGAAGTGCCAGACGCGCTCCCCGGTTGCCGCCTTCAGGCAGAGGATCGTGTTGGCGAAGAGGTCATCGCCGAGGCGGTTCGCACCGTAGAAGTCGTACGACGCCGAGCCGGTGGATGCGAACACGAGCCCTCGCGCCTCGTCCAGCGACACGCCGGACCACGCGTTCGCGCCGCCGCTGTATTTCCAGGCATCCTTCGGCCAGGTGTCGTAGCCGAGCTCCCCCGGGTGCGGAATCGTGTGAAACGCCCACACCTGCTTGCCGGTGAACACGTTGAAGGCGCGGATGTCGCCCGGCGCCGACGGCAGGCTTTCGGGCACGAGCGATCCGAGGATCAGCAGATCGCCGTAGAAGACGCCGGGCGTGTTCATCCCGACGCTGATCGCCCGCGGGTCGCGGCCCTCGAAGCCCTCGCGCAGGTCGATGCGACCCTGCTGGCCGAAGGCAGGAATCGGCTGTCCCGTGATCGCGTCCAGCGCGTAGAGCCAGTGGCGCGCCGCGAAGTAGATGCGCCGATCGTCGCCGCGCTCCCAGAACATCAGCCCGCGCAGCCGGGTCCGGCTCGGCGTGGTCTCGCCGACGAAGGGGTCGAAGCTCCACTTCTGCGCGCCGCTCACGGCGTCGAGCGCGAAGACGCGCAGCTTCGGCGACGCCGCGTATATCACGCCGTGCGCGACGATGGGCTGGCATTGCATTTCGGAGCCCTTGAACGCGTCGCCCGTGTCGTAGGTCCAGGCGACCTTCAGCGACGCGACGTTCTCCTTGTTGATTTGCGTCAGCGGGGAATAGCGGGTCTGGGTCGGGCCACCGCCGTAGGAGGGCCAGTCGGCCGCCGTGCCGCCGGCGACTGCCAGAAATGCCAACAGGAGGCCGGATCGCATTGCGGCATTGTTGCAGTGCAAACTGCGAACTGGAAAGTGGTAATTGGAGTGACGAAGTGAAAGTGCGCAGTGGGTGAAGGTGCGGCCGACTTCGCACTTCGCACTTCGCATTTTGCATTCCGTCGGTCCGCGCCCGGTGGGCGGCGGCCGTGTGGCTCGCGCCCGTGGGACATCTGCCCACTGGACTTCGAGCCGGCCGACCGACCACCGGCCGCGGACGGCGGTGCCTACCCCCGGGCGGGGGCAGGGCGGAGAGGCAGCGACGACGACCCGTCGCGCGGACGCGTGAGTGGCGCCGAGGCGGTGCCGTTGGTCCACGAGTCCTTGCGGAAGAGGGTGAGGGCGACGTCGACGTTCTCGCAGAGCGCCTTGCGCACGGACGGCCAGCTCTTGTCCGCGCGCAGCAACGTCTTCCACGAGTAGAGGTGCTTCGGCTTGTGGAAGTCGCTGCTCGCGACGTACGGGAAATGCTTGAGGCTTGTCACGGAGAACAGATCGTCGCGGTTTGCCGCTTCCCACACGTCGACGAGAGGGGCCAGCGCCTTGCGGTTGTCCCAGAGATAGCAGGTGCTGATCTCGAGCCGCCGCACCGCCCGGTGATGCGGGTGGCAGGCGACGCTCACGGCGTCCTGGCGCCGGATCTCGGCGAGGATCGCGTCGGGTGTCTGGTCGGCGGAGATGTAGGACTTGATGTCGAGCGCGATGATGTGCGCGTTCTTCTTGCCGCGCAGCCTGTTCTGCGTGATCTCTGCGCCGGGCACCACGAGCATGTCGTACTGGCGCCTGGCGCGCTCGGCTTCGCGTTTGACGTCCTCGAGATACGCCTTGAAGTGGTCCTCCGCGATGCCGAACGTGCGGCGGCCGAGCGTGGCGACGCGTCCCGCGCGGGCCAGCCAGTCCTTCTTCATCAGGATGTGATCGGTGATTGCGATCACGTCGAACTTGCCCGTGCGGCCGTAGAGGTCGATCGTCTCGCGCAGGCTGAGACGGCCGTCGCTCCAGCGGGTGTGAACGTGGAAGTCGCAGAGAAGGAAAGGTTCGTAGCCGGGCACGTCAAATCCTCACGTCGAGATGATCGGTGTCCTTCGGACGGTGGTGGAGAATCTCGGACCAGAAGTTCCTGACGTAGAGCCGGAACACGGCGCCTCTCCCCATCGCGCGATAGCGGCGCGCGGAGGTCTCGAGCCAGCACTCCCCCGCCATCGCCACGGGCCCCACCGCCACGAGACGGCGGCCGATGTTCGTGTCCTCCCCGTGGAACTCGATGGTCGTGTCGAAGCCGCCGATGGCGGCCAGCGCGTCGCGCTTCACGGCGAAGTTGCCTCCGTAGAAGAGCGTCCCGGCCTTCATCAGCCGGTAGACGACGAACTGCGTCAGCGGCGCGAGCGTGCGGTCGTACGCCGCGATGAGCGCGCGGCCCATCCAGTCCCAGTCGTAGAACCGGTACGGCCCCGAGAGCGCCACCAGGGCCGGTCGATCCACGAACCGCCGCTCGACCCGCGCGAGCCAGTCGGCCGGCGCGCGGCAATCCGCGTCGATGTACGCCAGCACGTCGCCCGTTGCCGAGAGCCGTCCGGTCTCGCGCGCCCTGACGAGGCCCTTGCGCGGCTCGTCGACGACACGAACACCGAGGCCGCGCGCGATGGCCGGCGTGTCGTCGGTGCTGGCGTTGTTGACTACGAGGATGTCGTCCGGCGGGCGGGCTTGCGAAAGCAGCGACTCGAGGCAGCGCTGAATGTAGCCGGCCTCGTTGTAGGCGCAAACGATGACGCTCATCGTCAGCGCCACGGCGTGACCCGGAACGGAGGAGCCCCTCGAGCCATGCATCCACGCTAGCGCGCGGATGTAACGAACAGATCACGAAGGCGCGACGGATCGGGAAACAATTGGGCTTTCCGCCTTGCAGCGGGCCGGGTTTCCAACTTATTCTCGCCGCCATGCGCGACGTGCTGGCGATCATCCTCGGCGGTGGCCGGGGATCGCGGCTCTTCCCCCTGACGTACTCCCGGTCGAAGCCCGCCGTCCCCATCGGCGGGAAGTACCGGCTCATCGATATCCCGATCAGCAACTGCCTCCACTCCGAGATCCGGCAGATCCTGGTGCTGACGCAGTTCAACTCCGCGTCGCTCAATCGTCATATCAGCCAGACCTACCGGCTGGATGGCTACTCGGAAGGGTTCGTCGAGATCCTGGCCGCAGAGCAGACGCCTGACAGCAGCAGTTGGTTCCAGGGCACGGCAGACGCCGTGCGCCAGGCGCGGCGGCACTTCGAGCGGGTGGACGCGGACTACTATCTGATTCTCGCCGGCGACCACCTCTACCGCATGGATTACGGCGAGCTGGTCGAGTCGCACACCGAGCGCGGCGCCGACATCACGATTGCCGCCCAGCCGGTGACGCCGAGCGAAGCGACCGAGATGGGCATCTTCCGCTTCGACATCGACGGGCAGATCGCGGCGTTCGAGGAGAAGCCGAACACGCCGCGCCTGGCGGAGATTGGCTCGTCGCTCCCGCCCGGCGCGCGGACGCTGCAGACACCGCCGGGACGGCCGTTCATCGCGTCGATGGGAATCTACGTCTTCTCTCGACAGGTGCTGCTCGAGGTGCTCGAGCAGAACGGCATCGACTTCGGTAAGGAAATCATTCCGCAGGCGCTCGGCAAGTACAGCGTCAACGCGTTCCTGCATCGCGGATACTGGGCCGATGTCGGGACCATCGGCGCCTACTATGACGCGAACCTGATGCTGACGCGTTCGGACGCGCCGTTCCGCTTCCACGATCCCAAGCGGCCGATCTTCACGCATCCGCGGCAGCTGCCGCCGGCCCGGTTACGCGACTGCACGGTGCGCGACAGCACCATCAGCGAAGGCAGCTTGCTGGATCGGTGCACGATCACCGACTCGGTCGTCGGCGTGCGGATGGTGGTGCGCTCGGGCTGCGCGATTTCGCGCACCGTGCTCGTCGGCGCGGACCTGTACGAGACGGAAGAGGAGGCGCTGGGCTTGGGTGACACGCCACGACTCGGTATCGGACGCGACGTCACTCTCGATCGCGCCATCGTCGACAAGAACGCGCGCATCGGCGACGGGTGCCGCCTGACGAACGAAGGGCAGATCCAGGAAGCCGACGGCGACGGCTGGCACATCCGCTCGGGCATCGTCATCGTGCCGAAGAACGGAGTGTTGAAGCCGGGGACGGTCGTCTGACGATTGGTGCCCTCGCGCCTCAGTGCTTTGTGCCAAGTGCGGTGCCGGGTGCCCGCTGCCTCGTGCTGAATACCGCACCACGTACCTGGCCCGTGGCAGCGCACAAGGCCCCAGGCACCGAGCTACGCGGCACCAGTCACTTCAGCATCGAGTCGTTCCACTCCCGAATCACGTAGCGCTTCACGAGTCCCTCCAGGTTGAAGGGATCCCGCGCGACGAATTCCTCAGCCGCGGCCCGCGTCCGGAAAATCGCCATGTTCCCGCGATCGGAGAACGGGCCGATTCCAATCACCTCGCCGCGCGAGACGAATTCGTCCACGACGGCCTTGTGGCGCGGATAAACAGCCATGATCTGCTCCATGGTGGCGCCCGACGGTTCACCAATGACGACGGCTTTCATGTGCCCTCCAGTCGTGCGATCGTAAACTGGCCACAGCGTCTATGGGCACGAGGATCACCACGCTCGACCGAATCCGCTGGCGGCGCGCCAGGGCATTCTGGTCCCTGCTCCTCGTCCCTGCAACGGCCGTAGCGGCTGGCATCCTGTGGTACCTGACAGGCAAGGACGCCTCCCTGTTCGCGGTGGTCGCTCTTGGTTTGATGGCGGCCGCTCTGGGAATCGCCGGTGAAAGCCGGTGCCCGCGATGCAGACAGAAGTTCTTCAGGCGACGGGTTCTGACTCGGTTCTACGGTCAGGCCGACCTTTTTCGAACCAGTTGCGTGAATTGCGGGCTGACGTGGACCGACGCCGGCAAGTGAATGCCGACTTCAGGCTGGTCCCTGGCCCCCGGCCCGCCGATCCCTGGCTCCATGCCCGTAACCCAGAATTAACACGGGCGTCACCCGGCGGAAATCTGGCGAACGTAGCGTCGTTGTCATCGTGCCAAAAACGCGCGTCCTCATCGTCGAAGACGAGCAGGACATAGCCGGACTCATCAAGCACACGCTCGAACGCGGTGGCGAAATCGAAGCACAGACCGTGGACTCGGGTGACGCCGCGCTGAAGGCCGTCACCGATCGCCCGCCAGACCTCATGATCCTGGACCTCAACCTGCCGGTAATGGGCGGGCTCGAGGTCTGTCGCGTCCTCCGGTCGCGGCCGCAAACAGCGAAGCTCCCGATCATCATGCTGACGGCTCGCACCGGCGAGTCGGATCGCGTGACGGGGCTGGATGTCGGCGCCGACGACTACGTCACCAAGCCGTTCAGCCTGCGCGAGCTCGCCGCGCGTGTGCGCGCCGTGCTCAGGCGCGGCAAGCCCGACACGGCCGCCGCCGTCTATCGCGGCAAGTATCTCGTCGCGGATTTCGAGGCCGTGTCAGTCAGCGTACAGGGGGAACCCATTCGCCTGACGCGGCGCGAGTTCGAGCTGTTGAAGTATCTGGTCGAGAACCGGAACCGGGTGCTGTCGCGCGATCGGCTGCTCGAGCGCGTGTGGGGCTATGACCGGCTGATTGAAACCCGGTCCGTGGATGTCCACGTCGGCCGGCTGCGCGGCAAGCTCGGACCCGTGGGACAGCAGATCGAAACCGTGGTGGGGCTGGGCTACCGGTTCGTTGAATAGCGCACTACCCTAAGCACCAGAGCACCGGCACTTCAGCACCGCACCGCAGCACTGCAGCACCGCGGCACAGCAGCACCGCAGCACGCCGGCACTGCAGCACATTGAGTCCGTTTGATCGTTACTGCTCCATGGTCCAGCCGTCCTGCTTCAACGTCAGCACGGCAATCTGAAAGGCCGACCGGGCCCGCTCCACGCGGTGCCAGTCGTTGTACACGCGGGCCGAAACCAGGCGGCTGTCTTCCTCTTCGCGCACTTCCCACCCCGCGGCGTCGAGAGGCTTGATCTGGAAACGGCGAGTGTGGCCGGAATTGCTCAGGTTTGCTTCATACATAGCGACAACCGCTCCTGTCCTTTGATGCTTCTTGTTTGTTTGAAGGCATGGTGGATCGCCAGGGGCGACTGCAGCTGTAAACATTCTGTAACTTCAACGGCGTCAGAAAAGCGAATACTCCAATAAGTCACTTGTTGTCTACTCGTTACGACCTCCAAGCTCATCCTTACTGTGGCGCACCTCAACCGGACTGAAGTACATCAAAACGGCGACTTCGTCCGCCAAAGTTGTGGGGCTGCCGACGATTACATCCGGACCCTCAGCGCTCCCGGATGAATACGCACGCGAGCCAGGGCGCCAACCTCCATCGGCTCGCCGTCAACATGGCAGATCAGGTGATCGGCCTGGGCCGCCACCTCAGCCGTCTTCACCTGTACGATCTGAACGCCGCGCAACCGGTCCACTGACCCGGCGAACAGTCGCGGCAGGGCGCCGATGGTCCCCGCCAGGCTTCGCGCGTCGACGATCACCGCGTCGAGCACTCCGTCGTCGGTCGCAGCCGCAGGCGCGATCACGGCGCCGTTGCCCCACTGACGCCCGTTGGCGAACGACACCAGGAACGCTCGTCGCGGGTGTTGTGCGTGTCCGTCGAGCGTCACGGAATAGGCGCCAGCCTGATACCGCCCGAGCTCGCGCGCGACGATCGCCGCGTAACGCAGGAAGCCGCGGCGCGATCGTTCGAGCGCCGCGAACCGCTCGGCGACATGCGCGTCGAATCCGACGCCGGCGACATTGACGAACAGCCGGCCGTTCACCTCGCCGAGATCGATTCGGCGATCCGCGGCCTGCAGCATCTGTGCGAGGGCGCGATCGGGATCGCTCGGAATGCGAAACATCCGCGCGAGCCCGTTGCCCGAACCCGCGGGGATCACGCCAAGCGCGGCCGGACCGAACGCGAGCGCGGACGCGACTTCGTTGACGGTTCCGTCGCCGCCCCACGCGACGACGATGCGCGCGCCGCGCTCGACGGCGCCGAGCGCAAGCTCGCGCGCGTGTCCGCCGCGCTCGGTGATCAGGATCTCCGGCTCGACGCTCGCCGAGGTCAGGACCTCATGCGCGCGCTCCGCCCGTCGCCTTGCGCGCTCGAGCGTCCCGCGTACGCCGGCAACCGGATTGACGATGACGGCGACGCGCACCTGAAGTCGTCAGGGCGCCATTCGACGTAGCAGGCGGGGCGGCGCGAACCAGACGAGCAGGCCTGGGCCGCTGGGCGGCAGGCCGGTGAGATCGATGCGGGCGACACCGCCCTTGCGAAACTCGGGCGCGCGCTTCAGGCCGAGCAGGTGCGCGGCGAGCTTTCCGAGATCCGGCTCGTGACCCACGAGCGCGATGCGCGGCTTCTTCACCAGTTCGCCGAGCTCCGCCATCACGGCGGTCGCGCCCGCACCGGGCGCCAGCGAATCGAGCGGCTGCACGCGGGGCTTGCCGCGGAGTCCGGACGACAGAATCTCGGCGGTCTGGCGACAGCGCTCGAGCGGACTCGTGAAGATCGCGTCCAGCTCGACGTCCGCGGCGGCGAGGCCTTTCACGATTCTCTGAAAGCTCTTACGGCCTTCGGCGGTCAGCGGGCGCAGCGCGTCGTCCGGCCACTCGGGGCCACGCTCCCCAGCGGGGGCATGGCGAACCAAGTACACCTCGAGGTCGCGCGGTACGGTCATGCCTTTGTAGACTGGCTCCGCTCGCTGAAGGACTCCCCGAGCTGATGCGTGGCGGCCACGAGGGCTGCGCGACGCGACACGAACTCGGCGTGCAGCTTGCGGCACCGCGTCTCGACGTACGCCAGCAGGTCGGAAATCGCGCCCACCTGGTCGTCCTCGAGCGGAAGCCGGCCCTGCAGCCGCATGGCGTGCGACGAGAGCACCTGGTAGTCGTGCAGCTCGCCGAGCAGATCCTGGTAGCGCCTCAGCCGCGTGGCCGCCTGGGCGGCGCCCCGCAGCCTCGCCACGCGGCCGACTTCCAGCGCGTATCGCAGCTTCTTCGTCCGGATGCGCACCACGTGCAGCGCTTCAGGTGCATAGAGGGCGCCGGCGGAGTCCGCGGCCTCGGCGACGTCTTCCGCGCGCGTCGCGATCCGATTCGACAGGCGCCGCCGGTCCTCGGCGTCGAGCCGGCCTCCCGAACGCGAGCGTCGAAGGATATGCCCGACGCGCTCGATGAGCGCCTTCTCGTCGATCTCGGCCATTCGCTTCGCCAGGCGCCGGCGTCGGGCAACGGCGACCTCGAGAAGGCGGACGTCCACGCGCTCCGAGGCCGCGGCAAGATCCGGCTGGGTCTCGGCCAGCATCGCCACGAGCGAGCGGCTCACGTCGAGCTCGCGCAGCGGACCCAGCAGACGCGTCAGGCTCTTCAGCTCACGAGCAAGCTTCCGGCTCTCGCGTTTCGGATGGCTGATCAGTCGAAGGGCTTCGCGAAGGCGGCGTGAGGCGACGCGGACCGAGTGTACCGCCTTTGGTTCGCCGCGCATCGCGCGCGGCCAGGCATGGGCGAAAATCCGAAGAGCGACGCCTGGACTGGCGTTCACCTGTGCCATGGAAATGCCGTGGTAGGATGCCGATACTAGCACACCGTTCGGCCACATCCGCCACATGCGACTCGCCGCAATCGACATCGGCACCAACTCAGTTCACATGATCGTTGCCCGGGTGCGCCCGGACCTCTCGTTCGAGATCATCGACCGCGAAAAGGAAATGGTCCGCCTCGGCGCCGGCGGCCTGGACGGCCGCCGCCTGACCGACACCGCGATGGACGCGGCGCTGCAGGCGCTGTCGAAGTTCCACCGGCTCGCGCAGTCTCACAGCGTCGACGAGATTCTCGCCGCGGCGACGAGCGCCACGCGCGAGGCCGAGAACGGCCCCGCGTTCCTGCAGGCCATCCAGCGCGAGACCGGCATCCGCCCGCGCGTCATCTCCGGCACGGAGGAAGCCCGACTCATTCACCTGGCGGCGGTCTACGGCGTCGATGTCAAGCGGAGCCGGGCCGTTGTCATCGACATCGGCGGAGGCAGCGTCGAGATCACTTGCGGCGGCGAGCGGCCGCACCTCGCGCGGAGCTTCAAGGCGGGCGTGATCCGCCTCACCGAGCGGTTCGTGAAGACGGATCCGATCTCCGAGCGTGACGAGCGGAAGCTCGTGCGCTACGTCGAGGGCGAGATCGAGGCGTTCGTCAAGCAGATCACCGACGGCAAGTTCGAGCGCGTGATCGGCACGTCGGGCACCATCCTCGCGCTCGGGACCATGGCCTCGGTGGACGAGGCCGGCGCGCCGCCCGAGGAACTGCGGAACCTGCGCGTGCCGGCCAAGAACATCCGGCGGGTGCGCGAGAAGGTGACGTCGCTGCCGCTGGCCGAACGGCTCCGGCTGCCCGGCCTCGATCCGCGGCGCGCCGACATCATCGTCGCCGGCGCCGTGCTGCTCGACACGATCTTGAAGCAGTTGAAGGCCGAGGAGATCACGCTCTGCGATTTGGCGCTGCGCGAAGGGCTGATCCTCGACTACATCCATCAGCACAGCAAGGAGATCTCGCGGGCCGATCGCATTCCGAACGTGAGACAGCGCAGCGTCGTGGAGCTCGCCGAGCGGTGCAGCTACTGGGCCGAGCACGCGGCGCAGGTGCAGAAGATGGCGCTGGCGCTGTTCGACCAGACGCGAGGCGTGCATGGGCTGACCGACAAGGAGCGTGAGTGGCTCGAGCACGCGGCGCTGCTGCATGACATCGGCGTGCACATCAGCTACGAGAAGCATCACCGGCACTCGTATTACCTGATCAAGAACGGGGACCTGCGCGGGTTCGACCCGCAGGAGATCGAGGTGATCGCCCTCGTGACGCGCTATCACCGGCGCGCGACGCCGAAGAAAGGCCACCCCGGCTACGGCGAGCTGCCCCACGATCTGCGGCAGGCGGTGAAAGTAATGGCGGCGTGCCTGCGGCTCGCCGAAGGCCTCGATCGCAGCCACGCGCAGGCGCTCGATTCGTTGCGTCTCGTGAATCGCGGCGACGACTACCTCCTGCAGCTCAGAACGAGCGGCGATGTCGAGCTCGAGCTCTGGGCGGCAGGGCGGCATGTCGAGCCATTCGAGGACATGCTGCAGCATCCCGTCCGCTTCGAAGTGGCGGCGTTGCCGTCGAAACGCAAGGCCAAGCAGGCGTAACGAAGCAGGCCTGAAGGCCTGCGCTGCAGACGACAAACCCGACGAGGGACCAGTAGCGTTAGCCGCCAAGGACGCGACGGCGTCGGTTCCCAGGACCCGACGGCGTCAGTTCCCCAGGACCCGACGGCGTCAGTTCCCCAGGACTCAGCAGCGTCAGTTCCAACAGGACCCGACAGCGTCAGTGCCCTGCTTCGTTACACGGAATTTACATCGCTGAAACCGCGGCGAAACCAGGCGCGGCGTACCATTCCGCCATGTCGCTCGGACGCCGTGGCTCTATGTGTGCCCTGCTCGTGGGGTGCGCCGTTCCGGGTGTCCTCCCATGGAGGCGCACGTGATGAGCACCATCCCTGCCCCGGCGATGCCGGCGCTTGCGAAACAGACCCGGCCGTCCGATCCAACCGCCGGTGAGCCGACGGTGAAGATCGACGTCAGCCGCATGAACTTCTATTACGGGGAGAAGCGGGCGCTGCACGACATCTCGGTGCAGCTCGGCGCAAACCTCGTGTC
>JBKPSY010000284.1:0-8015 GCA_046735235.1 Acidobacteriota bacterium
GAGACGTTCGTGTCGCCCTTGAACGGCCTTTCGCCCGTGGCCATCTCGAACAGCAGGATGCCCAGGGAAAAAACATCCGAGCGCGCATCGACGGCCTTCCCTTGCGCCTGCTCGGGCGACATGTAGGCCACCGTGCCCAGGATTCGCCCTTCAATCGTGAGCGGCGCCGAGACCGTCGCTGCCACTGTGAGGCCATCGACCGGCGACTCCTCCCGCACCTTCGCAAGGCCGAAGTCCAGGACCTTGACGCGACCCTCGTCGCTGACCATCACGTTGGCGGGCTTCAGGTCACGATGGGTGATGCCCCGCTGGTGTGCTGCTCCAACTGCGTCGGTCAGCGGAATGGCGACGTCCAGCAACTGCTCGAGCGACATGCCCTGCCGCGGGATGAGCTCGCTCAGCGTCTTTCCCTCAACCAGCTCCATCGTCAGGAACATGACGCCCTCATGTTCCTCAACCGAGTAAATGGTGATGATGTTGGGATGGTTCAACGCGGCGATGGCACGAGCCTCGCGTTCGAATCGATCGCGCCGCTCAGGGTCGGCGGCCAGCGCGTGGGCCAGCACCTTCAGTGCGACCTTGCGACCGAGCTTTCCGTCCTCGGCCAGGAAGACCTCGCCCATTCCACCGGCGCCGATGGAACCGACGATCCGGTAGTGGCCGAGGGTGGCCGGGACCATTGAGCGCGGAGTGTACCACCGGCGGCACTGCAGTACCGGCTGGACTGCCGCACGCACCGTTACCCTGTACCGCAGGCTTCAGGCGTCGCCGCCGACGGCGGCCAATCGGCAAATGGCGGACCTTTTCGATCTCGATCGCTTTGTCCGTGCGCAAGAGGATACCTACGCGCAGGCGCTGGCCGAGATCCGCGCCGGACGCAAGCGCTCTCACTGGATGTGGTTCGTCTTTCCGCAGATTGCCGGCCTCGGGTCGAGCGCGATGGCGGAGCGCTATGCCCTCAGGAGCCTCGCGGAAGCACGCGCGTATCTGCAGCACCCGGTGCTCGGCCCGCGCCTCATCGAGTGCAGCGAATCCCCCCTGCGCTGTGAGCGGCCGGTCGGCGCTCGAGATCTTTGGCACTCCGGACGACCTGAAACTCCGCTCGTCAGCGACGTTGTTCGATGCCGTCTCGCCGCCCGCCTCGGTGTTCGATCGGCTCCTGGCGAAGTTCTTCGACGGCGGGCGCGACGCCAAGACGATAGCTCTCATCGGCCGGATTGGCTGACGTGGGGCAGGCTTAAGCCCTGCGGCCCAGGGTACGGAGCGTGGCGCGAAGCGCTGTGCTACGATGCCGGCCTCGTCCACGATTCGAGGGCGCAGAGATGCCAAAATTTGTAATCGAACGCGACCTGCCCGGCATTGCGGGCTGGAGTGACGCCGAGCGGCGGGCCGCGGCCCAGCAGTCGAACAAGGTCCTTCGAGAGCTCGGGCCGCAGATCCAGTGGATCCAGAGCTTCGTCACCGACGACAAGCTGTATTGCGTGTACCTGGCGCCGGACGAGACGACGATTCGCGAGCACGCTCGCCGCGCCGGGTTCCCGGCGAACCGGATTTCCGCCGTCCGGGAGCTGATCGATCCCACGACCGGCGAGTAGCGGCTCAGCGGGCCGTCGCGATCGCGTACTCGATCGCGTCTTCCATCGGCATAGACCAGCCCTCGTTCCACAGCCTGGTCCGCTCGGCGGCTGTCAGCGCGGCCCGCGCCCGTTCGAGCCCCGCACTGACTTTCCGCTGCTCGGCCGGCGTGAGCCGCGCGCCGATGGTGTTGCGGAGCGCTTCGGCCGCGCCCGCCAGCGTGATCGCCCGTTTGACGTCGCCGGTATGTGCCGCTGCCAGCGCGAAGCCCTCGAGCGCGTGCGCCAGTCCGCGCTTCTGCCCGCCAAGCTGCTGACAGGCCTCCATCGCCTGGCGGAACAGGTCGGTCGCCTTGGACGCGTCGCCAGCGCCGAGCGCGAGCATGCCGAGCTCGACCAGCAGCCCGCCCGCGCTCCAGGGGTCCCCATGCTGATGAAATGCCTCGAGCGACTCGCGATAAAGCGATTCCGCTTGTGGGGCGTCTCCTCGATCGCGCGCGATGTCGCCGAGATGACACAGCGACCACGCGACGCCGGTCTGATCGCCGAACTGGCGGAAGAGCGCGAGTGACTCCTCCTGCCGCGCGAGCGCGGCGTCGTAGTCGCGCTGCTCCTTCAGGATGCTCGCGACGTTGCTCAGGCCGCGCGCACGCATCAAACCGTCGCTCTGGGCGCTGAAGAGCCCGACACTCTGCTCGAGGAGGCGCCGCGCTTCGTCCAGGTTCCCCTGGCCCTTCGTGAAGACCGCGAGGCCGTTGAGCGCGGCGGCCATGCCCTGGCTGTCGCCGAGCTCACGGTAGATCTCGAGCGCGTCGCTGAAGAGCGTGAGCGTATCGTCGTCCCGCTGCGATGCGGCCAGCACGGCCGCCGCAAAGATCGTCTTGGCCCGCGCCGCGGACCGTGTCGCCGCACCAGGCAGCGCGAGGATCGCCGCCAGCCACTCGCGGCCCTCGACGAACATCTCGCGCAGCTCCCAGTAGCGCACGAGCGCCGCGCCGAGACGCAGCGCCCACTCGGCGTTGCCGGCGCGAATGAGCCAGTCGAGCGCCACCCGGATGTTGTGCCGATCGTGATCGAGCCGTTCGAGCCAGATTGGCTGGTCGGCGCCCTCGATCGCGTTGGCGGCTTCCTCGGCGAGCACGAGGTGATACGCCGCGTGCGCCTTTCGGACCGCCGCGTCCTCTCCTGCGTCCCTCAGCCGCTCGAGGCCGAACTCCCGAATCGTCTCCATCATGGTCAGGCGGGGCTCGCCTTCCGGCACCTCGTTCAACTGGATGAGGCTCTTGTGCATGAGCGACTCGATGCCGTCGATGACGTCCATGCCGAGATCGCGCTTCGTGTCCGCGACGGCCTCGGCGGCCTCGAAGGTGCAGCCTCCGACGAACACCGAGATTCGCCGGAAGAGCCGCTGCTCGGCCTCGGCGAGCAGGTCGTGGCTCCAGGCGATGGCCCCGCGCAGCGTCTGCTGGCGCGCCGGCAGGTCGCGCGCGCCGCCCGTGAGCACCTGCAGGCGGCTCTCGAGCCGGCCGAGCATCGCGGCCGGCGGCAGCATCTTCACGCGGGCTGCGGCGAGCTCGAGCGCCAGCGGCAGGCCATCGAGGCGGTTGCAGATCTCGGCAATCGCTCGAGCGTTCTCGCTCGTCAAGGCAAAGTCCGGCTTCGATGCCGTGGCGCGGTCCACGAAAAGACGAACCGCCGGGTTCTGCGCCAGCGTCTCGAGCGAGAACGTCCGGCCCACGTCCGGGCGCGGCAGCGGTCCGACGGGAATCTCCTGCTCACCGTAGAGGTGCAGCGGCTCGCGGCTCGTCACGAGGATCTTGAGCGGCGCGATCTTCAGCAGCGCGACGACGACCGGCACGGCGGCGAGCAGGTGCTCGAAGCCGTCGAGCACGAGGATCGCCGGTCCCGGCAGCACCACGTGCGCCAGGTGCTCGACCAGCATGTCGAGCGACGACGCCTGGGCGCCGGCACGGACGCCGCTGGCCTGCGCAATCGCCTGCGGCACCAGATTCGGGTCGCTGATCGTGGACAGGCTGGCGATATAGAGGCCGCCTGGAAATCCGTCCTTGACCTGCTGCGCGACCTCGAGGGCCAGGCGGGTCTTGCCGATCCCTCCCGGTCCCGTGAAGGTGACCAGCCGCGCGGTGTCGCGGCCGACGACCTGAACCGCGCGCGCCACGTCGGCCTCGCGTCCGATGAGCGGAGTGCCCGGTAACGGCAGCGTCGCGGTTTCGGGCGCCTTCACGCGTCTGGCCAGCTGCACGATCTGTCCCGCGAGCCCCTCGAGATCGCGGTGAAGCTCCATCGTCGATTCGTACCGCCCCGACGGGTTCTTCGCGAGGCAGCGGTTCACGATCCACTGCAGGGGCAGCGGCGCCTCGGGATGGACCTCCGCGAGCGCCGGCGGCTCATCGCGCACGATCGCCGCGAGCTCCTCGACGTGGCTGCCACGCTCGAAGGCGCGCCGGCCGTTCAGCATCTCGAAGAGCAGGATGCCGAACGCGAACTGGTCGCAGCGGTGATCGATCGTCTTGCCCGTGGCCTGCTCGGGCGCCATGTAGCCGAACGTTCCAAGGATTGCGCCGGCCTGCGTCGCGGTCGCATTACCGACGGTCGCGCCCGGGTCTTCGGGCTCGGGCCCCGCCCACTTCGCAAGGCCGAAATCGAGGATCTTCGCCCGGCCGTCGGCGGTCAGGAAGATGTTCTCGGGCTTGAGGTCGCGATGCACGATCCCGCGCGCGTGCGCGGCCGACAGGCCGCTGGCAATCTGCCGCGCGATGTCGAGCGTCTTCCGCAGCGTGAACGGTCCGACGGTGAGCAATTCCCGCAGCGTCTGTCCCTCGAGGAACTCCGAGACGACGTAGGGCATGTCGCCTTCCGCGCCGACGTCGTAGACCGAGAGGATGTTGGGGTGGCTGAGAGCCGCGGCCGAACGGGCTTCGAGCTCGAACCGGCGGAGGCGGTCGGGGGTCGACGCGAACTCGCCGATGAGCACCTTGATCGCGACGTGACGGCCGAGCCGCGGGTCGTGCCCCTTGTAGACCTCGCCCATCCCGCCCGCGCCGAGCAGCGTGACGACCTCGTACGGGCCGATCTTCGAACCGGGCAGGACCCTGGGCTTCGAGGCCATCTGTTCCAAGAGGATACTGTGCCGCCCGGGTATACTGCACGACACTCGGCGGAGGACGCGGTGGCCGGACAGGGTATCGAACGGCGCGACATGCTGCGGGTGATGGCGATGGCCGCCGCGGCAGGACAGTTCCCCGGATTTCACCGCTGGGCGTTTGCCTGCGCGCACCACGGCGAGGGCGACGTCATCCCGACCCCGGCCGCGCGCTACATCCCGCAGTTCTTCACCGCCGACGAATACGCGACGCTGGATCAGCTGACCGCGCTGATCCTTCCGACTGACGAGACACCGGGCGCCCGCGAGGCCGGCGTCAGCGAGTTCATCGACTTCATGGCCGCGCACGATCCAGCCATTCAGTACGATTTCCGCTTCGGTCTGACCTGGCTCGACATGCACGCGCGACAGACGCATCAGCGCGCGTTCCGGGAGCTCGATCCTCCTCAGCAGGTTGGGCTGCTGCAGCCGCTGGCCGTGCGCATCCCGAAGGGCGAGGGCGTCCTGTATCCCGGCCTCGAGGAAGGGCGCGCGTTCCTGGCGCGCGTGCGCCGCTATACCTTGATGGGCTTCTACACGTCGCGCGTCGGCCTCGAACAGCTCGGCTACCCGGGGCTGCAGATCTACACCGAGTCGCAGGGCTGCCCCCATCCCGACGACCCCGAGCATCTGCACCTGAAGCCAGGACGCTGATCGTGCCCGACAAGATCTACGACGCCATCGTGATCGGCACCGGCGCGGGCGGCGGCATGGCGATCAAAACGCTGTGCGAGGCGGGCTTGTCGGTGTGCGCGATCAACTCCGGCCGGCGCCTCGATCCGGCGAAGGACTTCCGCAATCACAAGCAGCCGTACGATTTGGCCTTCCGTGGCTTCGGCGATCCGAAGACGCGCGACAGCTACTACCACATCGAGAGCGAGTACGCCGCCAACGCGGGTGTGTGGGAGCACGGCATCGCCTACACGACGGCGCCGGGCACGAAATGGGAATGGCCGCGCTGTCATGCCGTCGGCGGCAAGACGAACTTCTGGGGACGTTCAGCCGCCCGGATGGGCGACATCGACTTCAAGGCGGCCAGCCGCGATGGCTCCGACGTGGACTGGCCGGTCTCGTACGCGGAGATCGCGCCCTACTACAGTCGCGTCGAGCGGCTGATTGGCGTCGCCTCCACAATTCAGAACCGGCCGAGCAATCCCGACGGCGAGTACATCCCGCCGTTCAAGCTGCGCTGCCTCGACTACATCCTGCAGCACGGCTGCACGAAAGTCGGCATTCCGTACCTGCCGGATCGCCTGGCGCAGCTGACGGTGCCTTTCAACAACCACCCCGCCTGCCACTACTGCGGCAACTGCACCGAGGGCTGCGATACGGGGTCGTTCTTCTCGACGCCGTACTTCCTGCTGCCGCCGGCCGAGAAGACCGGGAACCTCGAGCTGCGCACCAACGCCGTCGCGCGCGAAGTGCTGGTCGACGGCGACGGCCGGGCACGCGGCGTCGCCTACGTCGATCGCGAGACGAAGCAGGACGTCGAGGTCCGCGGCAAGATCGTGATCGTCGCGGCGTCGTGCATCGAGTCGGCGCGCATCCTGCTGAACTCGAAGTCGAGCCACTGGCCGACCGGCCTCGGCAACTCGAGCGGTCAGGTCGGCAGGAATCTCTGCGACCACCTGTACGGCACGACCGCCAACGGGTACTTGCCGCAGCTGCTCGGACAGCCGCCGTTCCCCGACAACGTGTCGGCGAGCCAGATCGTGTGGATGCCGCGCTGGCAGAACATCGACAAGCCGCGCGAAGAGAAGTTCGTGCGCGGCTACTCGATCTACCCGACGGGCGGATGCGGTGAGTTCCCCTGGTATCACCGCTTCCTCGACGGCTTCGGCTCATCCCTGAAGAAGGACATCGCGCGCTACTACCGCACGCCGCTGTCGTTCTACTGCCAGATTCCGACGCTGCCGAGCGCCACCAACTACGTGGACATCGATCCTGACGTGAAGGACATGTTCGGCATCCCGGCTGCGCGCATGCACTTCCAGTTCGGTCCCAACGAGCTGATGATGTGGGAGCACGCGAAGCAGGCGACGGTGGCCGCGATCACGGCGTCCGGCGGCGAGGTCTGGGAGGTGGGCGACGAGCCGTACTCGCCCGGCTGGAGCCTGCACGAGACCGGCACGTGCCGCATGGGCGACGACCCGCAGCACTTCGTCACCAACCGCTTCGGGCAGCTGCACGACGTCGCGAACGTGTTCGTCAGCGACGCCAGTGTGTTCCTCAACTGCACCGACAAGACGACGACGCTTTCGGTGCTGGCCTTCTCTCTCCGCACGGCCGATCACGTCGTCGAGCTCTTCCGCACCGGCGCTGTCCAGAAGGCGTGACGTATAGTGGAGATCCCAGCGATCGGAACACATCCGTGACGGACGTCGCCGACATCCAGGCGTTGATGGACCGGGCCGAGCAGGCGGCGCACAGCGGCGATTTTACCGCCGCAGAGGAAGCGCTGCGCCTCGCGGTCGAGCAGCAGGAGCGGACCCTCGGAGCCTCGAGCCCGGAGGTCGCCAGCACGCTCAACAACCTCGGGATTGTCTACGAGCGCCTGGACAGGCCAGCCGACGCGGAGTCGTGCTATCGGAAGTCGTTCGCGATCGCCAAGGCGGCGTTCGCCGGCGGTCATCCGCTCGTCGAGACGAGCGCGACCAACCTGCGCGAGTTCTGCGACGCGCGGGGCATCGCCTTCGAGCGCCCCGAGCCCGCGCCAGTAAGCACGCCCGTCGAGACTCCGTCTCCGCCTGCGCCGGCGCGGCCTGCGCGCGAGGTGCCACACGCTCCCGCCGTCGCGACGTCATCGGGATCTCCTATCCGCCCGATCCTGATCGGCGCAGTCATCCTCCTTGCAGTTGCGGCGGCGATTTTCTTCTCGTCACGCCGCGCGACCTCTCCGGTGGCGTCGCCCCCGCCGCCAGTCGCCGCGGCTCCTGCGGCTCCTGTCGTCGAGCCTGACCGAGCGCCGCCGCCTGCTCCCGCCCCCGCGCAGGTTGCCAGGCCGCCAGCCGCCGTGAGCGAGCCGGTCTCGAAGCCGTCGGCGCCGCCAGCTTCGTCCCAAACGGCGCCTTCTCGAACGGCGCCTCCTCGAACGGCGGCCATCGTCGCGGTGGAGGCGCTCGACGCGCAACTCTGCCAGGCCCTCGACCTCGAGTCCAACTGGCACTGCGACCCACTCCCGGAGTCGACGGTCAGCGGACCGGTGTTCTTTGTCACGCGTCTGAAGGCCGCGGCCGACACCAGCGTCGAGCACCGGTGGTACCGCAACGACAAGCTGA
>JBKPSY010000285.1:0-16092 GCA_046735235.1 Acidobacteriota bacterium
CTGCCTGAACACCGGCCCACTGACCGGCTCAGCGTCGAGAGTTGCCCTCGCGTTCGAGCAACCGTGCCTTTCGCTCGGCCCCCCACCGGTAGCCGCCGACGCCCCCGGCGGCCGGCACAACGCGGTGGCACGGGACGACCAGCGCAATCGGATTGGTCGCGCAGGCGCGCGCCACCGCGCGGGTGGCTGTCGGTCGCCCGATCACTCGAGCGACATCGCCGTAGGTCCGAGTGCCGCCGCGCGGGATTTGCCGAAGCGCCTTCCACACGAGCTGCTGGAACACGGTGCCTCGGACGTCCGTGGGCAGCTCCCGCGCGGTACGGCCGTCGGCCAGATCGATCACGGCCCTGGTCGTGTGCTGCAGTCCCTTGTCGTCACGCACGACGCGCGCGGCAGGGAACTCGTCGCGGAGAATCGTGATGAGCGCGGCGTCTGTCTCCGCGATGGCGACACGGCAGAGGCCTTTCGGGGTTGACGCCACGAGAACGCGGCCCAGGCTGGACGGCCCGATGGCGTAGCGGATCTCGGCGCTCTTGCCGCCGCTGCGATAGGTGCGCGGCGTCATCCCAAGTGCGCCTGCGGCGGCCTCATACGCTCGGCTGGGCGAGCCGTAGCCCGCCTCGTACACGGCGTCGGCGGACTTCGCGCCGGATTTGAGCGACGTCTTCAGGCGCTCGACTCGTCGGGCCGCCGCGTACTCGCGCGGGCTGACGCCGTAGAGCTTCGTGAAGCTGCGCTGGACGTGCCACGGAGTGATGCCCGCGACTTTCGCGAGCGTCGCCAACGTGGGAACGGCGTCAGCATGCGCATCGATCCACCGGCGCGCTCGTTCGACACGCGCGACGGCCGGCGACACGGGCTCGTCCGGACGGCATCGCCGGCAGGCGCGATAGCCCGCCCGCGTGGCTTCGCTGCCCGCGTCGAAGAACAACACGTGCTGCCGGAGCGGCCGCCGGCTCGGACACGTCGGCCGGCAGTAGACACCGGTCGTCGTCACGGCGTACACGAACCGGCCGTCGGCGGAGACATCGCGCGAGAGAACCGCCTGCCAGCGCGAGCTCGAGTGGGTGGGCACGGACGAAGAGGGCACGGTGAGCGTCTCGATGATCATGCGCTCATTTCACCGCGGGGGCCACGTCGCGGTCGATCCGGGGCTTGCGGTCAAACTCCGGACCCGCTTCGCGGGCGGGGCAGCTCAGCTCTTCTCGCAGCGAGCCTTGAGCCCGTTGGCCTCCATCGCGAGATAGCGCTCGTTGATGTCTTTCGTCATCCACACAATGAACTTCGCGAAGAGCCCGTCGTAGCGAATCGACAGCGTCACGCGCGAGCCGCCGGCGCGAGGTTCGATCGAGTGGTGCGCCGTGACGAGGATGCCGGGGCCTTTCGAGATCCAGGTGAAGCTGCGTCCCGGTTCGATCGCGCTCACCGTCCAGAGTGCGGGCGGGAGTTTCGGCTGGCGGATGCGAGCGCGGCTGCCGATCACGAACGGGCCCACGTCGAGGCGCGTGATGCTGGTCACTGAGGGCGTCCACTGGGGCCACCGTTCGACATCCGTCATGACGGCCAGCACCGCGTCGGGCTGGGCGTCGATGTCGACCGACTTCGAGAAGCTGAGCGGAGTCACCGTGCCCCTCCTGACAGGCGATCACCCGCGGACGAGCGCCTCGCGCGCGGCGACGGCGAGCCTGCGCGCGGATCTGGTGTCGGCCGCCAAGGCCGTGAGATGCCCCATCTTCCGCCCCGCCCGGGGCTCGGCCTTGCCGTAGAGATGCAGGTGGACGCCTGGCATCGCGCAGGCGGCCGCCCAGTCCGGCTCGCCCGGCGCCCAGAGGTCGCCGAGAAGGTTCGCCATCGCCGCCGGGCGGAGCGGCTCGATCGATCCCGGCGGCAGCCCGCAGATCGCGCGCACGTGCTGCTCGAACTGGCTCGTCATGCACGCGTCAATCGTCAAGTGCCCTGAGTTGTGCGGGCGAGGCGCCAGCTCGTTGATCAGCAGCTCCCCGTCTGGTGTCAGGAAGAACTCGATGCAGAGCAGCCCCGTCAACTCGAGCGCCTCGACGACGCCACGCGCGATCTCGGCGGCGCGGGCCTCGACGGCCGGCGGCACGCTGGCGGGGTGCACCGAGACGTCGAGGATGTGGTTCGCGTGCGAGTTCTCGATCAGGCCGTAGCTCACGATCCATCCAGTCACGCCGCGGCCGACGATCGTCGAGACCTCGCGGTCGAACGGGATGAACTTCTCGAGGATGGCCTCGCGCTTGCCCAATGCCGTCCAGGCCGCGCGGGCGGTCCCGGCGCTGGAGACTTTGGACTGGCCCTTGCCGTCGTAACCGAAGCTGGCGGTCTTCAGGACGGCAGGCGTCCCGATCGTCGAGAGCGCGGCGTCGAGATCCGCATCCGTTCGGATGTGCGCGAACGGCGTCACCGGGAAACCGCGCTCGGCGAGGAAGCTCTTCTCGCGGACCCGTTGCTGCGCGACGTGCAGCGCGACGCCGCTTGGCCGCACGGGCGCAAAGGCGGCCGCCGCCTGGGCAGTGGCGGCCGGGATGTTCTCGAACTCGAACGTCACGACGTCCACGCCGCCGCCGAACATCGCGACGGCCTCCAGGTCGTCGTACGAAGCCACGACCTCGAGGTCCGCAACCTGGCCGGCAGGCGTATCGCGGTCGGGCGAGAAGATGTGGATGCGATAGCCAAGCCGGCGCGCGGCCAGCGCGAACATGCGGCCCAGCTGACCGCTGCCGAGCACTCCGATGGTCGCGCCCGGCAGGATGGGCGCGGCGCTCATTCGAGCGTGTCCTGCTTGACGCGCGCGGTCTGGTCGGCGCGGAACGTCGCGAGCTTGGTCCGGAGGCCGGGGTCCGACGTCGCGAGGATGGCGATCGCGAGGAGCGCTGCGTTGGTCGCGCCGGCCTTGCCGATCGCCAAGGTCCCCACGGGCACTCCTGCGGGCATCTGCACGATCGAGAGCAGCGAGTCGAGGCCCTTGAGCGCGTGGCTTTCCACCGGCACGCCGAGCACCGGAAGGGTCGTCTGGGACGCAATCATGCCTGGAAGATGGGCGGCGCCACCGGCGCCCGCGATGATGACCTTCAGCCCGCGGCCTTCGGCCTCACGGGCATAGTCGGCCATCTCGTTCGGCGTGCGGTGCGCGGAGACGATCCGGCACTCGTGCGGGACACCGAACTCGGTCAGGACCTGGTCGGCGTGCTTCAGCGTCTCCCAGTCCGACTTGCTGCCCATCACCACGCCGACTACTGGAGGAGTCTCGCTCACGCGGAGATCATAGCCAGAGAGTCGAACGAAGGCTACATCGGTGGGCTGACGCCCCTCGCCTCGCTCCTATCGTCGGCCGGTTGGCATCGTTCCGGCCGTTCGCGAGTTCTCTGAGCCCTCTGCGTCTCTGCGGCCGCCGCGCCAAAAAACATTCTCTGCGCTCTCTGTGCCTCAGTGGCGATCCGCTCTGAGCTCTTCGAGGCTCAAAGGCTGCTCCGATGACTCCGCGGCGGGCGAAGCAGCGACCACGCGATAGCGACAGCGAGGATCGCCGCGATGACGAGCAGCGAGACGCCAGGCGGCACGTGGTAGAACTCGATCGCCAGCATCTTGAATCCCACGTAGGCGAGGATGACGGCCAGCCCGGTCTTCAGGTACGCGAACTTGTCCATGACGCCGGCCAGGAGAAAGAACATCGCCCGCAGGCCCAGAATCGCGAAGACGTTCGACGTGTAGACGAGAAACGGATCGCGCGTGACCGCGAAAATCGCGGGTATCGAGTCCACGGCGAACATCAGATCGCTCGATTCGATCACCACCAATACCGCCATCAGGGGCGTCGCCAGCGTCCGGCCGCCCTGGCGGACGAAGAAGGCGTCTCCCGCATAGGAGTCGGTCATCGGGACGAGCCGTCGAAACAGTCGATATGCCGCGAGCTTTTCCGGCGGCGCGTCGTCGTGACCCGAGCGCAGCATCCGGTAGCCCGTGTAGACGAGCAGCGCGCCGAAGACGTACATGATCCATTCGAAGCGGGCGATCAACGCCGCGCCGAGGAAGATGAACGCCGCGCGCATGACGAGCGCGCCGAAAATCCCCCAGAAGAGCACGCGGTGCTGCAGCCGTGGCGGCACCTTGAAGAACGAGAACACGACGAGGAACACGAAGACGTTGTCCACCGACAGCGCCTTCTCGATCAGGTATCCGGTGACGAACTGCACCGCGTACTCGTGCCCGGCCCAGTAATACAGCCCGGTCGCAAAGGCCAGCGACAGCGCCACCCAGACGAGACTCCAGGCGGCGGCTTCCTTGACGCTGACCTCGTGCGCGTCCTTGTGCAGCACGCCCAGGTCGAGGGCCAGCATCGCGACGATGAACGCCGTGAAGCCGGCCCAGAGCATGGGCGATCCGATCGTTTCAGGCATGAGGCTCCAACTTCCGCGCGGGACCGTCGAAGGCGCTCACGGCCGTCCCGACCAGCACGACGGCTGTCGCCCCGATGACGTTGTACCAGAGGAACGAGATCGACGGCATCCGCACGGCGACCCAGGCGACCGTCGACATCCCGGCGATGAGCCCGACGAACGCGCCTGTGCCGGTCGCGCGCTTCGTGCCAATCGCGAGCATGAATACTCCAAGCAGCGAGCCGTAGAAGAACGACCCGAACCGGTTGACGACCTCGATGAGCGACCCGAGGCGCGCGGCGTAAAGCGCGACCGTGCAGGCGACGAGCGCCCAGCACCCCGTCGCAGCCCGCGACACGAGCAGGTAGTGCCGGTCGGTGGCGTCCTGATTCAACCAGCGCTTGTAGACGTCGATCAGGCTCGCCGTCGCCAGCGCGTTGAGCTCGGCGCCGATCGCGGACATCGCCGCGGCGAAGATGGCGGCGATCATCAGGCCGACGAGCCCCATCGGCATGGTCGTCGTGATGAATGTCGGAAAGACGTAGTTGACGTCGGTGTAGCTCGCGTCGCCGGAGGCGCGCTTCACCAGGTCGACCGCGTCCCTGCGGAGAGAGAGCATGCGGCCGTCCGCCGCGAGGAACTGGGCTCGCGCGGCCTGAATGGCCGGGCCGTCGCCGGCGCCATGGGCGGATGCGAGCGCCGTCGCGGCGTCGCGCCGCCGCTGGAATGCCAGATCGAAGTCCGTGTCGAGCGAAGCGAGGTGCGCCGCCTCCGTCCCCTGCACGGTGCGGTCGTGCATCGGGTTGAAGAGCATCGGCGGACGCACGAACAGGTAGTGCGTGAACACCAGCACGCCGGTCAACAGAATCAACGCCTGGAGCGGGATCTTCACGTAGGCGCTCACGAACAGCGACTGGCGTCCCTCTTCCACCGACTTCGCCGTCAGGTAGCGCTGCACCTGGCTCTGATCGCAGCCGAAGTACGACAGCATCAGGAACAGCCCGCCGATGAGCCCGGACCAGAACGTGTACGTGTTGTTCGGATCGAAGCTGAAGTCGATCGCCGTGAGGCGCCCGGTGGCGCCGGCGACGTGCAGCGCCTCGCCCAGCGACACGTTCGACGGAAGCCCGACGACGAGCGTGGCGACCGCGGCACAGACCGCGGCGACAATCACGACCATCTGCTTTACGTCGGTCCATGTGACCGCCTGCACGCCGCCGAACATCGTGTAGGCGGCCGTCGGCAGGCCAATCGCGAGCACGGTCAGTGGAAGGCTCCAGCCCATCACGACCGAGAGAATCACCGCCGGCGCCGCGATGATCACGCCGCACTGCATGCCGCGCGAGAGCAGGAACAGCGCGCTCGTCAACGCGCGCGTCTTCGCGTCGAAGCGCTTCTCGAGATACTCGTAGGCGGTGTAGACGCCGGCGCGATAGAAGAACGGGACGGCGGTCACCGAAAGGATGATCATCGCCAGCGGCAGTCCGAAGTAGAACTGGACGAACCTGAGGCCGTCGCGGTAGCCCTGCCCCGTCGTGCCGACGAGCGTGATGGCACTGAGCTGCGTGGCCATCACCGACAGGCCGACGGCCCACCACGGATTGCTCCGGTTCCCCAGGATGAAACCGTCGACCTTGTCGCTGTGCTTCGTCCGGCGCAGGCCGTCCCAGACGATGAAGGCGAGATAGCCGCCGACGATGAGCCAATCGAGCCAGCGCATGCCGTCAGGCCGAGAACCAGCGGCCGGCGAGCCAGAGCGCGATCAGCACCAGCGTCTCGACGAGAAGGACGCGGAGGGCCGTGCGGCGAAAGGCGCGATCCGAGTCTGTCATCGGCTCACAGTGCGGCCGCGCGTTCCCGGCGCCGGGTCTCGGCCGACGCCAGCGCGTCGCGGCGTGCTGTCAGCCACGCGTGATCGCGATCCATCAGGCCTTGAGACGCCGCGACGGCGCGGGCGGTCTCCTCCGGGGCGGGCCCGCCCAGCGTCTTTCGCACCTCCACGAAATACCGAGGGCTGAGAATCCGCCGCAGGTCTTCCTTCGTGTACGGCAACGGACGGCCGAGCGTCTGGAAGCACACGGCCGCCAGCACCGACGCCAGATCGGCCTGCGGGTTCTCGCCTTGCGCCTTGAGCGCCTTCACGGCGATGGTGTGCGCCGTCTTGAACGGCACGTCATGCTCGCGCGCCAGCGTGTCGGCGAGCTCGGTGGACGTCGTGCCGCCTTCACCCGCACGCGCCTCGAGCCGCACGGCATCGAAGTCTGCCGTCTGGATCGCGGCCGCGACGAGCCGGAAGGCGCGCACCGCGTCGCGGAACATCGACGATACGAGCGGCTGCAGATCGTCTTCGGTGTCGACGATGTCGCCGAAGGGCGTGTTGTGGACGGCCGTGACGATCGCCTGCGCCTGGCCAAGCGCCTTGCTGCCGATCGCGCGCGCATGCTCGATCGCGACGGGGTTGCGCTTCTGCGGCATGATGCTGCTCGCCTGCACGAAGCCGTCCCCGAAGCGAACGTAACCGAACTCCTGCATGCCCCAGAGCAGCAGGTCCTGCACGAAGCGACCGAGGCCCGCGAGTGCGACGATCGTCGCCGAGACGCTCTCGAGCAGGTAGTCCACCGTCGCGATGCTGCCGTAGGTGTTGCCGCTCGGGCCGTCGAAGCCGAGCAGGTCGCTGGTCAACTGCCGGTCGATCGGAAAGCCCGTGCCGGTGATCGCGCATGCACCCAGCGGATTCCGGTTCGTCGTCGCGTAGGCCGCCGCCAGGCGCCCCGCGTCCCGCTCGAGTTGCTCGATCACGGCCAGGAGGTAGTGCGCCACCGTCGTCGGCTGCGCCGGCTGTGTGTGCGTGTGCACCGCCATCACGGTCTCGCGATGCTTCTCGGCCAGATCGAGCAGGCCGTCGCGAAGCGCCAGGGTGCCCTCGTACAAGGCCAGGATGAACTCCCGCTGCCGCATCCGGTACATCGTCATGTCGATGTCGTTGCGGCTGCGCGCGGTGTGGAGCCGGCCGGCGACCTCTTCGCCGCATGCCTGCTCGAGCAGGCGCTCGACGTAGAAGAAGAGGTCCTCGTAGGTGCCGTCGTAGGACGTCTGCCGGATCTCGTCAGTGGAGATTCCGTCGAGCGCCTCGCGGAGCCGCCGCGCGTCGAACGGGCCGATGATCCGCGTGTCGGAGAGCATCACCAGGTGCGCGTAGTGAATCGCCATCAACGGCAACAGGAACAGCCGCTTGGCGTCCTCGAAGTTCTCGTTGAGGACGTAGGTGATGTACTCCGGAGCGAAACGCACGGGCACAGTATACGGGTCGGGCAGGTCGTTCGGGTCTCTCAGGTCAGGCGGTCGAGCAGATCGCGTGCTACGCTGGTTCGTTTCCCATGATTTCGTTTTCGCGCGTCAGCAAGCAGTACGGCCGCCAGATCCTCTTCGTCGATGCCTCGTTCCAGCTGAACCCGAGCGACAAGGTCGGACTCGTGGGCCCGAACGGCTCTGGCAAGACCACGCTATTCCGGATGATCACCGGTGAAGAGGCGCCAGACGAGGGGGATGTCTCCGTCCCGAAGCGCCTCACGGTCGGCTACTTCCGGCAGGACGTCGAAGAGATGCGCGGCCGGTCGGTCATCGACGAGGTCATTGCCGGCAGCGGCCGGCTCGGCGACCTGCACCACGAGCTCGAAGACCTTCAGTCGGCGATGGCTGACCCGGCGAAGGCCGACGACATGGACCGGATCCTCGAGCGGTTCGGCCATGTCCAGGAGGAATACGAGCACCTCGGCGGCTACGCGCTCGAGAGCCAGGCGCGCGAGATCCTCCATGGCCTCGGCTTCGAGGACGAGCGCATCGACGGCGACGTCGGCGCGCTGTCGGGCGGCTGGAAGATGCGCGTGGCGATGGCACGCGCGATCCTCGGCCAGCCCGACGTGCTGCTGATGGACGAGCCGACGAACCACCTCGACATCGAGTCGATCCTGTGGCTCGAGTCGTACCTCCAGAGCCGCACCGGCGCGCTGCTGATGACCTCGCACGACCGCGAGTTCATGAACCGCGTCGTCTCGAAGATCGCGGAGATCGACGGCGGCGAGATCACCACCTACTCGGGCAACTACGACTTCTACGAGCGCGAGCGCGCGATCCGCGAGACCAATCGCGAGGCCGCCTACGCGCGGCAGCAGGCGATGCTCGCGAAGGAACAGCGCTTCATCGACCGCTTCGCCGCGCACGCCGCGAAGGCCGCGCAGGTGCAGAGCCGCGTGAAGGCGCTCGAGAAGATCGAGAAAATCGAGCTGCCCAAGAAGCGCAAAGTCGTCGCCTTCGACTTCCGGGCGCCGTCGCGGTCGGGCGACAAGGTCGCGGTGCTCGAGGGCGTCTCGAAGACCTACGGCGCGCGCACGCTCTACGACGGCTTCAATCTGACGATACAGCGCGGCGAGCGCTGGGCGGTCATGGGAAGAAACGGCGCCGGCAAGACGACGCTGCTGAAGATGATTGCTGGGGCGCTGACGCCGGACGGTGGCGAGGTAGAGATAGGCGCCAGCGTGAAGATGGGCTACTTCGCACAGCAGGCGCTGGACCTGCTGGATCCGGACCTCACCGTCTTCGAGCAGATCGAGCACGACTTCCCGCACGAATCCATGGGCCTGCTCAAGAACCTGCTCGGCGCGTTCCAGTTCTCGGGCGACGAGACCGACAAGAAGATTCGCGTGCTGTCAGGCGGTGAGAAGTCGCGCCTCGTGATGGCGCGCATGCTGCTCAACCCGCCGAACTTCCTCGTGCTCGACGAGCCGACGAACCACCTCGACCTCGCGACGAAGGAGATGCTGATGACCGCGCTGGGGCAGTTCGACGGGACGATGATCTTCGTCTCGCACGACCGCATGTTCCTGCGCGGCCTCAGCAATCGCGTGCTGGAGCTCGGCGGCGAGTCGGGCCTCGACGCGCAGCCGCACGCCTACCCGGGGTCCTACGTCGAATACGTCGCGCGCAGCGGCCACGAAGCGCCGGGAGTGCGACGGTAGGCCATTCATAGGTCCATGGGTGTATGAGTCCATGGGTCCATGGGAAAGGCTGTGAGGCATCGCCCATGCCTTATGAACTTATGCACCCATCGACCCATGGACTATTTCTTCGCCGTCGTCCCCGGCTTGTTCAGCGTCGACGTCACCGCGTCGCTGAGGCCGTCGAGGGCCTTCGACATGGTCTGGCGGAACTGCTGGTCGCTCTGCGCTTGCGCCATCTCGGTGCCGCCCGCCCCGCCCGCGCCGCCCATCATGCTCTGCATCGCCATCTGCGAGGCGCCCGACATCACCATGTTCATGGCGCCCATGGTCGGATTGAACATGCCGGTCATTCCGCCGCCCATGAGCGCGGAAGCGCCGAGCGCGCCGCCCATCTGGCTCATCATCAGTCGGTTCATCCCGAAGCCCATATACATCTGCCCCGCGAACATCGCGAGGTGCAGCGCCGACTTGAAGCCGAATCCACCGCCGCTCGAGGTCTTGACGTTGTTCGCCGTCGCCTCGGGCTTGTCCGGGGCGCTCACGTCGAACAGCTTGTAGTCGAGCTTCACCTCGTGGGTGTCCTTCGCCTGCTCGCCCGACACCATCTTCAGCATCCCGCCCGCCTTGCTCGGGTGAGACGTCTTCGCCTCGTTGATCGTCGTGACGAGGACGTGGTCGCACTCCTTTGACTGCGCGTCCTTCTGCAGTTCGTCGGCCGTCGACCCGTAGATCGGCACGGCTTCGTACGGCGCCTTCGAGAAGTTGCCGACGAGCTCCTCCTGCAGCTGACCTGTCGAGAGATCGCGCGACGACTTGTTGACGGGCTCCGGCACGCCGATGCGCACCGTGCCGGCCTCCTTCGGCCTGACGGATCGCGTGCCGCTCTTCACCGACCCGAGCAGCGCGTCGGCGAGCGAACCGCCCTGCGCCATCGACGGAATCAGCTCCGAGTACGACGAGACCTCCGTATATCCCGCGGGAACGTCGAAGAGCGACGTGTCCAGCCGCGTGATCTCCATCTTGTCCACTTCGATTTTCACGGTCGTCGAGTTCGCCTCGACGCCCTCGCCGGACGTCGTCGTAGTCGTCGAGAGGACCGGGAAGCCGAGCTTCGCGTCGCCAATCGTCTTCGTCTCGAGACGGTCGGTGCAGGCTTCCGCGGACGCGGCCGGCTGCGGCTTCACTTCCGCCTTCGGCGTGCAGCCCGCCATCGAGGGCGGCACGTCGAGATACCACGCGTCGACCTCGATGTGGGTCTTCACCTTCTGGCAGGCGCCCTCGCTCGACTCGCCGACGGCCACGGTCTTCACGTGCCTCGCCTGGCGGCCGAAGAACTCCTTCGTCTCGCCGGTGTCCGTCAGCGTGGTCGTGTAGGTGACGACGCCGCCCTTCGGCGCCTGGGGCTTCTTGCCCTGCATCGCCTGGCGCTGCATCTCCATCTGTTGCTGCATCATCGCCTGCTGCTGGTCGGCCGGCGACGGCGTCGCCGGTTCAGCGGTCTGATGCTTCTGGACGATGTAGTGCTTCGACTGATCGCTGATCTGCAGCGTCTGCCCGAGATCGCACTGGCTGAGGACGGTCATCCCCGGAAACTCCACCCGCTGGCGTGGTCCCTGGATGAGCGTCGTGTTCTCCGACACCTGTGCGCCAGTGGTGATGGCGGTGTGCAGCCGCACGTCGGCCGGCGGCGGGGGTGGCGGCGGCTCGGGCGCCTTCGGGGGCGCCGGAGCGGTGGCGGTCTTGGGGGCCGCCTTCTTCTTCGGGCCAGGCTTCGCCGGCGTCTGCGCGAGCAGGCCGGCGTTCAGCGTGAGCACCGTCAGGAGAATGAGGGCGCGATTGCCATTGAGGAGCTGCATGACGTCCTTCCGCCCGGTTAGAGCCCAGAGTCGATCGAGATACGAAGAGGCCCAGGCTGCCGGAAGACGGATCCTGCTGAGTTAGACGGATCCGTGTTCCCTCTATGCGCCAAACGCCGGGGACCGGGCTCAAGAACGGCTTGGCGGTCGGTCCTGGCTGGCGTGTCGCAGGATTCTGGCGCGGACGGTGGCAGAAGGCTGCTCCAGGACCGATCCCGCGGGCAGCATCGCCGACACCTCGTAGAGGTCCGCGACGATTGCGACCGTCGAGGGTGTCGCAGCGGCCATCAGCGCCTGCAGCTCGTGCTGTTCGCCGGGCGCCAACGCCCCGGCGGCATCGAGCGCCGCCAGTTCGAAGAGGCGGTCCGTCATGACCGGCCTCCCCCGCCCGACGCCTCGAGCGCGCGCTTCAGCGTCTGCATGCCGCTGCGAATCCGTGTCTTCACGGTCCCGAGCGGCAGGTCAAAGCGCTCAGCGAGCTCCGACTGGGTATAGCCATCGAAAAAGGCGCTCTCGATGAGCGCGCGCTGATTGTCTGGAAGTGTCGCCAGCGCGGCCGCAATCGCACGCCGCTGCTCACCCGTGACGGCAAGTCCCTCGGGATCGCTCGAGGGCGCCAAATCGGGCGACGGAAGCGCGGGATCCGATGTCGCGACGGAGACGTCGGCGCGAACGGCCCGAGCCCGCAGCCGATCGATGGCGCGATTCCGGCTGATGCGGGCAAGCCACGCCGCGGGCGCGCCCAGCGACTCGTCATAGCCGTCGGCGCGGTCCCACACGCGGACGAATACCTCCTGCAGGACGTCCTCGGCCTCGCCGCGGTCCTTCAGGATGCGCAGGATCAGCGTGAACAGCAGGCGGCAGTGCCGGTCGTACAGCGCGGCCAGGGCCGCCTGATCGCGAGCGACGATGCGCTCGAGCAGACGGATGTCGGCTGAGGCGCCCGGCTGCGAGGTCACGGCTTGAGCCAGGCCTCGCGACGCGTGGTGGCCGCCGTGTCGGCGCCGGGATCGACTTCCACCTTCACGCCGCGCGCGGGCTCGGCGGCAAAGGTCACCTGCAAGGTCACGAGCGCCTCGCGGCGCGCGACGAGCAGCGGCGCCGTGTCGCCGGGATGCCAGGCGTCGAGTCGGGCCACCCACTGCTCGGGACGCACCCGATACCCGCCGATCGCCAGGATCTCGTCCTCTACGCTCACGCCGGCCGCTTCGGCGGGCGTGTCGCGGCGGACCTGCGCGACCACGAGACGGCCGTTGTCGTTGCGGAGCGTCGCGTTGGCCGTTGACAACCCGATCCACGGGCGCGCGGGATCGGGGACATCCGCCTTGACGACGAGGCCTACGGTTGCGAGCGGCGCGTAGTCGAGCTCCTCGGTCGTGTCGAGCGCGCGATGCAGCCACGCGGACAGATCGCGGCCGGCGACCTCGGAGACCACCGCGCGGAAGTCGTCGGCCGTGTAGCCGCGCGCGCCGGAGTACTTGGCCCATGCCGCCCGCATCACGTCGTCCAGCGACTTCGCGTTGCTCGTGAGCCGGCGAATCTCGAGATCGAGGAGCAGGCCGACGATCGCGCCCTTGGTGTAGTAGCTGATCGAAACGTTCGGCGAGTTCTCGTCGGGACGGTAATAGCGAATCCACGCGTCTTGCGACGCCTGCTCGAGCGGCATCGAGAGGCGTCCCGGCGTCGTCTGAAGTTCGGTGATGGCTTCGCTCAGGTTCGCGAGGTACTCCTGCGGCGTGATCGCGCCGGAGCGGACCGCAATCAGCGAGCCGTAGTAGTCGGTCAGGCCTTCGGCCGCCCACAGCATCCGCGTGCGGTTCTCTCGCTCGTAGTCGAACGGCCCGAGCTCCAGCGGCCTGAGGCGCTTCACGTTCCAGGCGTGGAAGAACTCGTGGCTCACGAGGTCGAGCCATCCGGCGTAGCCGCGGCGAGTCCGGATATCCCAGCGGTTCGCCATGAGCGTGCAGGCGTTCTTGTGCTCGAGCCCGCCTGAGGCCTGCACGATCAGGTTGAAGAAGACGTACTTGTCGTAGGGCACGGCGCCCCAGAACGCCGCCGCCGTCTCGACGATCTTCTGCACGTCGGCGACGGTCTTCGCGCCGTCCCAGATGCCGCCTTCACCGACGTCGACAAGGTAGTGCGTGACGCCGCGCACGGTGAACGGATAGATCGCCGGGTTGCCGGCGACCATTGGCGAGTCGACGAGCGTGTCGAAGTCTGGGGCGCGGAACTGGCGCGACGATCCGCCGGGCACGTCCTGCAGCGGCGACACGACGGTCTTCCATGCCGCCGGCAGCACGACGCTGACGACGTGCGGCCGAGGCCCCGCGTCGCCGGCGAGCGTCAGGTACGTCGCGGCGCCGTTGACCAGCGCGAAGTCGGGATCGATGTAGTTCGTCCGGACGCTCATCTCGCGGCCGTAGACGCGATAGCGCACTCGCACGCGATCGACGCCCCCGGTCTCGATGCGCCAGCGGTTCTTCGCCGACTTCGTCACCGTCAGCGACGTGCCGCCGGCTCCCGTGGCGGTGACGCCCTCGACGTTACGGGAGTACTCCCGCACGAGGTACGAACCCGGCGTCCACACGGCCATCATCAGCTCGATCACGGGTCGGCGGCCTGCCGGCACGTCGGCCTCGACCTCCACGACATGCGTGGCGGGAGCCGGAAACTTCAGCGTGTAGTGAATTGGCTCGGCGGCTGGCGACGAGGGCCGGGGCTCGGCCGCACCGGCCTCCAATGGAATGGTCATGGCGAAAGCGGTCGACAGAATGATGAAGCCCCAACGAGACATGGGGCCACATCATAAATCAGGGATCAGGGACCAGGGATCAGGGACCAGTCCGACTGCTTCGTGCGATTTGGCCCCTGACCCCTGATCACTGATCCCTGATCCCTGTTCTCTACGGCACCAGCGTCACGGTCGTCGACCGCTCGACTTTCCCGCCGCCAACCGAGACGACGGCCTTGAAGTCGTACGTCCCGGGCGGAATGGCCGCGGATGGCAGCCGCGCGGTCTGCAGGAGCCGCCCATCGGCGCCGGGCTTGTCGAGCGGCAGCGGGATCTCGGCGAGCTTCTGTCCGCCCTGCAGGATCTGGAGTGTTGCCGTCGGCGTCTCGCCGGGCGCCACAATCGGCAGCGCGAAGGTCAGCTCCGGCGATTTCGCCTTGCTGATCGGCTCGCCGAACGACGGATACAGGAGCACGCCGGCTGTGGCCAGTGGGTGGTTGGCCGCGACGGGATCGTTCGCCGGGAGCTTTTCCGCACGTGCCACGACGAACAGGTCGCCTACGACGGACTTCTCCGCGGCCGGCACTGTCACCGACGACGAAGCCACACTGGCCTTCGTGCCCTTGGCGTCGTACACGACGGCGTTTACGGCGTACTTGCCGCTCGAGAGCTCCGGCGTTCTGAAGAAGAGAAGACTTCCGGCTTTGGCCTGCGGGAGCTGTTCGAGCTTGCCGGAGAGCTTGTACTGCTGGCTCTGCTTGCGTGACGTGTCGGGCGTGCCGCTGTCGAGCTGTGCGAGGACGATCGTGTCGGCCGAGTAGGTGCCGAGCTTGGCGTCCTCGGTAAACGTCAGCACGTTGGTCGCCACGTCGATCATCACGGCCGTGAGCCCCGGATGACCCGGCATCGGGATCGAGAGCGCGCGCGCCTGCACCGGGAACGCATTGGGCCGCGGCGACGCCGCGAGCGCCGCAATCGCGGGCGCCTCGTACGACAGCACCGGCGATCCTGTGTCGGCCGGCAGCGCGACGTAGCCCTGGCGCGAATGTACCTCGACACCGCTGCGCTTCACCTTGACGTCGATGTGACGATAGCTGCCGTCCATCGCCGGGTTCGTGGACGTGTAGCCAAGCAAGTAGTGGAAGCGACGATCTTCGTCGATGCGCTGGATGCCCTTTTCGAGCGCGTTCGTGTTCTGGATCAGCAGCCCGCCGGTCTGAGACGTCAGGATACCGAGCGCCGCCGCTGGGTCCGACTTGAGCAGCGTCTCATTGCGCTCGAGGTCCTCGGTCCACTTGCCGTTGTTCGTCCGCTCGACACCGGCGACGGTGGCCTTGGTGAGCTCGTCGAGCTGGTTCTTGGTGTCGGCCGACCCACTGTGAACGCGCAGGCCGGCGGCGTCCATCGCATAGAGGCTGACGTTGCGGCGATTCGCCGTATCGACGATCGATCGGAAACGCGGCTCGACCGAGGGCGGAATCGTCATTCCCTCGCAGAGATAGACGACCGTCTTGCGGCCTGGCAACACGCCGAGTGAGTCGACGAGCGCGAGCAAGGCATCCACCGACATCCGCCCTTCGGTTTCGGTGACGAGCTCCTGGTAATTGCGCTCCATTCGTTCGAGCGCCTGCTGCGTCTCGAACCCTGCTGCTGCCGCGCCCAGATCCTGTGAATTCGAGGTTCGTGATCCCGGTCCGGGAGCGGGCGGCGGGGGCGCCAGATTTACCGTTCCTATAGGGTTGCCGGTGAACTCGGCGCTGGCCGTAACGGAACCGGTCGGCCCGACCAGGCCGCGCTCCCCGGCCGGTGTGTGCGCCGCAGGCGGCAGCGACGTCGCGCTGCCCGCCGCCCGCTCGATGCCGGCCTGGAGCTTGACGTTGTCAGTCGTGTACGCCTGCATCGTGTGCAGCGCCTGATCGACCACGAACACGCCGACCATCTCGTCGGCAGTCCGATCGGCCAGCAGTTGGCTGGCGGCCTTGAAGGCGAGCGCCCGACCTTCGGGACTCAGGCGATCGAACGCTAGCGCGACGACCGACGGTCCCGGCCCGGGAGTAGCGCCGTTCGGCTTCGCCACACCGGCGGCGACCGCCGCATCGCCGGTCGTCCCC
>JBKPSY010000286.1:0-16460 GCA_046735235.1 Acidobacteriota bacterium
GGCACGGCCGACGCGCCAGGCGGCGGCATCGAAGGCCTCGTCGTGGCCGTGTGGCCGGCGGCGTCGCCGACCCGCGGCATCGTGCTGCTGGCGTCCGGCGCTGCCGGAATGAACGCCGCGGATCTTGCGGCCGGGCTCGCCGCTCGCGCTGGTCCGCGCGTGCGCGGGCCGTCGGCCGGAGCGGCACCCACCGTGCCTGTGCCGTCGCCGCCAGCCGTCGCGGTGGCCGCGCGTCCAGGCGAGATGACGCTGCGCGTCGGAGTCGCGAAAGCAGGCGGCGGCTACGACGTCAGTGCCATGCCGCTCGAGGACTACGTCGCGGGCGTGCTCGCCGGGGAAGCGGCGCCGCACAGCCCTCCGGCCGCGCTCGAGGCGCTCGCCATCACCGTCCGCACGTTTGCCGTCGTCAATCGCGGGCGCCACGCGCGGGACGGGTTCGACCTCTGCACGCTGACGCATTGCCAGGTCCTTCGTGAACCGAGCCAGGCGATGCGCGCGGCGACGGCACGAACCGCCGGGCAGATTCTTGTGTGGCATGACGCGCCGGCGCAGGTCTTCTACACAGCTTCGTGTGGCGGGATGACCGAGCGCGCTGCCGACGTCTGGCCGGGCGCGACGGACCTGCCGTACCTGCGGCCGCATCGCGACCGCGCCTGCAACGGAGAGCCGAGGTGGGCGTCGGAGATTCCCGCCAGCGACCTCGACCGCGCGCTGCGCGCCGCCGGTTACAAGGGCGGTCCGCTGCGCGACTTGAAGCGCGAGGGCCGGACGGCGTCGGGCCGCGTCTACAGCCTCCGCATCCCGGGCCTCGTGCCCGACCAGATCACGGCACAGGACTTCCGCACCGTCGTTGGGCGGGGCCTCGGATGGAACCTGATCAAGAGCACGGCGTTCACCGTGAAGCGGACGGGCAACGGCTTTCGATTCGAGGGGCAGGGCTTCGGCCATGGCGTCGGGCTGTGCGTGCTCGGCTCGGTCGGACGCGCCGAGCACGGCGATTCGCCGAAGGCGATCCTCGCGGAGTACTTTCCGGGTCTGAAGCTTCGCCCGATGACGTCGGTGACGTTGCCGCCGGTGGCCGTGCCCACAACGCCCGCGCCGACGTTGGCCAGCGGCGAAGCGACCGAGGTCGCCTCGGCTCCTGGCCGACCCGCCGGACCTGACCGACCCGCCGGACCCGCGAGACCTGCTGGACCCGCCGGACCTGCTGGACCCGCCGGACCCGGATTCACCCTCGTCCTTCCCTCCGATGCCGAGTCTCAGCGCAGCGCCATCAGCGCGTCAGTGACCCACGCACTGGCAGACGTCTCGAAGGCGTCGGGACGTACGGCTCCGGCCGACTTGCGTGTCGTCTTCCATCCGACGACGCAGAGTTTTATCAGGGAGACGGGGGAGAGCTGGTGGAGCGCGGGGAGGACCTCAGGCGGCCGCATCGACTTCCAGCCGCCGTCGGTGCTCGCTGAGCGCGGCACGCTGGACACCACCGTGCGCCACGAAATCGCGCACGTGCTCACGGCCGCGGCGCTCGAGGGGCGGCCGACGTGGGTGAAGGAAGGTGCCGCGATGCACTTCGCTGGCGAGCCGCCGCCAGCGGCGCTCGTCCACGAGGATGGCACCATCCAGGTGGTGAAGTGCCCGACGGATCTCGATCTGCAGCGTCCGAAGTCCGCGGCGCTGGCGCGTCAGGCGTACGGTCTGGCGGCCGCGTGTTTCGAGCGCGCGCTCGCGCAGAAGGGCGACTGGACGAAGATCAGATAGGCGTGGGGCCCGACTTCAGTCGGGCCATAGAGGCGCGGCTGAAGCCGCGCCCTACGGCTGTCTCGGCGGCGGCGTGACGACGCGCAAGGTCAACGCCCATGCGAACGTGACGACAAGAGCGATCAACGTCAGCTTCGCCGTCACGAACCACGGCTCCATCCCAATCGCGATCTTCTCCGGCCGCCAGTAGACGTGACGCCACGGCAGCGCGATGCCGAGGCCGAAGAGCGCCGTGACGCCGAGCCAGCGGAGCGGGTTGAGCGCGCTCGCCAACCATCGGACGCTCCCGACCGTGCGGACCCCATCGCGCACTGCCCACGCCGCCAGCGACAAGGCGATCGTCAGGCCCAGGCCCCAGCGCAGGAACCAGAGCAGCCAGAAGATGGCGCCGTGGAGCCTCGCCGTCTCGGACTTGCCGGTGCGCGCGATGATCCACGCGTCGAGCTCCCCGCCGTACTGGGCGTGCCAGCTGGCGCCCTTCTCGGTGAGCCACCAGACGATCATGAAGACGAGGACTCCGAGGACGACAGCGGCAAGGTGGCCCAGCCCGCGCGCCATCGCGTGACCCGGCGCCGCTTCCGGCCGCCACGCGGCAAGGGCTCCGCCGACCGTCCAGGCGACGACCAGCACTGCAAGCAGCGCCAGCGTCGCCGAGATCGCCAGCATCAACGACGACGACTCGGGCACCTGGAGCAGCGCCCAGAAGAGGCCGGCGGCCGCGGCGTGTCCCGCGATCAGCCAGCCGGCGATGAGCGGCAGTCGGCGCGTCACTTCGTGCCTCCCTCGGTGGGGGTCGTCACCGTGACGGTCTGCACCGTCGTGGACGCCGAGACGCCAGGCACGTACATCGGCGTCACCTGCGCGGGCATCGCGCGGAAGACGCCGGGCGTGACCACCTTCACGAGATACCAGAACTCGACGCGGCCGTCCGGCAGGCCGTCCTGGAAGAAGACCGCGCGGTCGTCGCGGAACTCGCGGCGTGCCCCCCAGGGCCTCGGACGCCGATGCTCGAGCGGGTAGAGGTCGTCGTCGGCGATCGTCTCGACGCCGGCCGGCAGCATGTCTTCGATCAGCAGGTAGCGCCAGTCCTTCGCGCCGGCGACCACGAGGCGGACGAGGAGCACGTCGCCGGGCTTCGCCGTGCCCGAAAACGGCGTCTCGCGGTAGGCGATCTTCTGCTTGCCTGCCGCGACGGATGCCAGCGAGAAGTAATCACGAGCGATGGCCAGCGTCCGGTCGCCCGTACGCTCGACGGGCGAGCGCGTGTCGAAG
Source organism: Acidobacteriota bacterium (assembly GCA_046735235.1). Lineage (GTDB taxonomy): Bacteria > Acidobacteriota > Vicinamibacteria > Vicinamibacterales > JAENWD01 > JAENWD01. Next base: position 3,031 of record JBKPSY010000286.1, read on the forward strand.
TACCGCGCCGCCGCCCCCCAGTAAATCGCGCCGCCGCCCCGTGTCGTGATGCTGATGGCGTTGTCCCCCTCGCGGCCAGCTGCGGAGACGACGACCGGATCCGGCGCGACGAGCGACTGCTGATCGAACTTCACCGTCTTCACGGGCATGCCGTTCACGGCGATATCGGCTTCTGCCGGAGCGCCGCCTTCGCCGCGCGCCTGCATGTAGGCGGTCAGCCCATACAGCACCATGGCCGTCTGCTTCGTGCTGACCCAGTAGGTGCCCTGGCGGTTCGCGATCATGTAGCGCACCGCGGCCTCGAGCGTCGGGTTCGTCGGGTCGTGCGCGACCAGCGCGCGTACGGCCGTCGCGGTGGACTCGACGCTCGTGTCCTCCCAGTCGTCCAGCAGAGGATCGGTCGGGTTCTCCCACCACGCGAGATCGCCCGTGTGCTTCGCCTCGGCGAGCAGGTCGTGCGCCACAGCACTTGCACGGGCATCCTTCGCCGCGTCGAGCGCCAGCAGCAGCAGCGCGCGCCCGTACGGGGTGAGCGTGTCGCGGGCTGAGTACACGTCGTCCAGCGCGGTCTTCAGCGTGAACGGCCCGTCCTCGAGGTAGCCGACTTCATATTGCGCCGCCGCGGCGCGCTGCATCACGTACACCATGTAGGCCTTCAGCGCCGGTGTCGCGCGGGGATATTTCCGATAGAGCTTCGCGACCGCGGTCACGCCCGAATGCAGCCGGTCTTCCGGCACTTTGTAGCCCGCTGCTTTGGTCTCGAGCAGGCCGTAGGTGGCGTACGCCGTCATGAACGGATCGTTCTCGTCCGTTTTCCACCAGCCCCACCCGCCGTCGTCGTGCTGGTAGTCGAGCAGGCGCTGCAGGCCCGCCGTCGCGTAGCGGTCGACCCGCGACAGCCGCTCGGTCGGCTGCAGCTTCAGCGCGGCCATCGCGCGAGCCACGGTGACGCTCGGCAGGAACGACGACAGCGTCTGCTCCGTGCAGCCGTACGGGTAGTCTGTGAGGTAGTCGAGCGCCCCGAGCAGCGAGCCCGCCAGCGACGGCGCCAGCGAGATTTGAAGAGTTCTGGCTGTCGGATTCGACGTTGACGGGATGTTCAAGGTCGCCGTCGCATGGCCGCCGCGAAGAATCGAACCGGCCTTCGCGACGTCGCGCTTGAGGCCGAACGGAAGCACAGGCAGTGAGATCTGGACCGCGTCGCTGTCGGTGTCGGCGACGGCCTTTCCGGTGACGGTCGCCGTGCCGACGGAGTTCGCCGTGAAGCGCCAATCGAGACGCGACTCGGCCGCGGACGGCAGCGTCACGTGCGCCGTCGAGACTGGGGCGGCGCCGCCCGGGCCGCTCTTCGGCGTCAGGCCCGTCGACACCAGGTGCACGTCGATCTGCTTGTCGCCCGGCAGGTAGTTGTGCGTGATGACCGGCACTCCCACCTCGTCGCCCTCGGCGAGGAAACGCGGCGCGATGACGCGCACGATCAGGTCTTTCGTGACCGTCGTCCGCGCGACGGAGGCGCCGACCCTGGCGTCAGACGTGATGCCGCGCGCCGTGAGGCGCCATGTCGTCAGCGCGTCCGGGTACGTCACCTGCACGCGCGCCTCGCCCTTGGCGTCGGTGATGATGTCGCCGATCCAGTAGATCGCGTCGGGGAAGTCCTTGCGGACCGTCGGCTGCGCCGGCTTGTCGCTCTTGAAATCCGCAAGAGAGTACGGCTTGTGGCGCATCGCCAGCATCAGCTGCTGATGGCCGGAGTAGCCGACGAATGAGTACTCCCGGGAGAACTGCGTGCCGACGCGGCTGTAGCTGCGCTGGTAGAAAAACTGAAGTGGGTCGGCCGTCGAGTCCGCCTTCACGCCGTACATCGCTTCGTCGATGACGGCGAGGCTGAACTCGCCCCTGACCGGCGCGCCGCTCGCGTCTGTGGCTTTCAGGAGGAAGCGTCCAGGCTCGCGCGGCTTCGACACCGCCTTCTCAGCCGTCAAGGTCAAATGCAACTGACGCGAGACGGCAGGCACCTTGATCCGGCGCTCGGCGCGGAACAGCTTGTCCTTCGAGAGAAACGCCACGTTGATCCACGTGTCGCCGATGTCGTCGCCGGTGATCGGCACTTCCACCGTCTCGTTGCTCTTCGTGTGCATGACCTGGTGCCACGACACGTCCTGGGCTTCCTTCGTCACCAGGACGTCGGCGTCGAACTCGGCGCCGCGCACGAGCAGCTTCACCGACTCGCCGGGCGCGGCCGTCTTCTTGTCGGGAATCAGCTCGAGATATCGCTCCGTCGAGTAGTAGTCGCCGGTGACTTCACGCGGTCCCGGCACCCAGACATACGTGTCGTCGTGGACCGTGCGGTCGTCAGTCTCCGCGCTGACGCGAATCCGGTAATCGGAGGCGGTCAGCGGCGCCGTGAACATCCACTGCGCCCGTCCCTCCGCGTCGGTCGTTGCGCGCCCCGTCGAGACTACCTGCACGCCATCCTGATCGTCCCATTCCTTGCCCGGGACGCGCGTGGCGACGACGATCGTCAGGTCGTGATTCGGCACCGGCGCGCCGTAGTAATCCACCGCGCGGATGTTGAGCGTCGCGTGCGCGCCGCCGCGCACGACGTACTGATCGATCGTCGACGCGACGAGGAACGTGCCGTACGTCGCGTTGACTGTCGTGAAACCGCTGACCTCGCGGCTGCTCGGGTCGGTGACGCGCGCTTCGATGCGCAGGCTGTAGTCGTTGCCCCGCCCGTCGACGTCCACCGGAATGCTGATGTCGGCCTTGCCGCTGGCGTCGAGCCGAGCGGTGCCTTCGAGCGCCTGCTCCTCGCCGCCCCACCAGTAGTCGCCGCCCTCTCCCGGCTCTTCGTCGCTCCAGCGCAGCGGCGAGTAGTACGGCTGACGATGCGCGACCCATGCCACCCGGCCGCCGGATACGGGCTGGCCGAAGTAGTAGCGCGCGGTGATCGTCACGTGCGCCTCGCCGTCCTGGACGACGAACTTGTCCGTCGGCGTGGCGCGAACTTCGAACTCAGGCTTCCGGTATTCCTGCACTTCGAAGCTGCCGCTCGCGACGTCGTCGCCGACCAGCACCGCCACCGAATAGCCGCCCAGCGCGGCGCCGGCCGAAAGCGGCAGATCTGCGGTGATGCCTCCGAACGAATCCACCTTGCGGCGCTGCCGGAAGATCACCTTGTCCGTCGTGTCGGAGATGCGCACTTCGGCGTCCGGCGCGTCGAACGGCACGAGCGCGCCGTGTAACCGCCAGCGGAGGAGCCCCTTGACATGAACCGTGTGTCCCGGCCGGTAGATCGGCTTGTCGGTGTAGATGTAGCCGACCAGCTCGCGGGCCGGGATATTCATGTAGTAGCTGCCCGGATCGGTCGCGGTCACCTGATCCCCGCACTTCGCGACCACCACCACATCGTCTGTCGCGCCTTCGGCGAAACGCGCCTCGAGGACGCCGTCGGCGCCCGTTTGGCCGGAGGCGAGCACCTTGTGGTTGTGCAGCACCTGCGCGTCGCAGCCGCCCACCGGCTTGCCCGTCTTCCGATCGGCGGCATAGAGCAGCACCTGCCCTGGCGACGCCTTCGTGACGAGCCCGATGTCCGACACGATGACGACGGTGTACGCCATGTGCGGCGGCAGCACGGCCTCGACGACGTACATGCCAGGCTGCTTCACGTCGATGGGGATCCGACGGACTTCGGCGTCGCGGACGGGCGGAAGGATCTCGCGCCACGTCGTCACGAGCTGCGACGGGTTGAGGAGCGGCACCTGCGCGAACGTGTTCACGTTGACCGTTCGGCGCTGCACGACCGTCTGTTGATCCAACTGCTGCCGGCGCACGTGCCGGTAGTCCCAGGTGAATTGCGCCCGGAAGAAATTGCGGACGCGCCAGCGCCATTCGGACTTCCAGTCGGCGACGCGCTCCAGCAGCGTCGGCACCTGGCTGACGATCGGCTCCTCGCTTCCGAGCTGATGCGGATCCTTCAGGCCCGCGAGAAACTTCATCGGGTCGTTTACTTTGTAGACCCGGAAGTCCAGGTGATCGAGACGCCGGAACGTCAGGTAGATCGCCGGAGTCTCACGGCTCGTGACGATCGCGCTCGTCGAAAGCGAGAACGACGCACGAGTGTCTTCCGGCGAATCCCGGTCTTGCGCGGCCGCGTGAGTGGCGGCGAGGCCGACGAGACAGACAACGACACTGACAATGGCGATGGACCGTGAGGGTGTCATGGGAGGGCCGGCTCGCGGCGGCAGGATGTTAACACTGGATCGGATGACCGGCAGTGGGGAGCCGTCAGTCACCCTCGGAGCGTTGGACACCGGAGCGCTGCGTTCGGATTGGAGGCAGGCCTGAAGGCCTGCGCTACATTCGGGCTGCGGACTGCGGACGTGGCTTCCGCCGTCGCTAAAGCTTTGCCGGACTCGCCGTAGCCTCGGAGAAGGCGGTCAGCCCCGGCGTCACTCGGCGACCGTCAAACGAAACACTCCAACGAACCGCTCGTTCGACGCCAGCGGACGCCACCGGGGCGACGGGTGCTTCAACAGGTCCGCCAGCCGCACCTTTCTCATCTCTCCCGGCTTTCCGTCGTCTGCCGGGCCCGTGTGGTAGACGAGGAAATCCGCGGCCGACGCGTCGAAGCGCGATGGGCCGACGTAGATCATGAGGTGATCGGGTTCGGACTGCGACGGCTGCTGGAAGTAGAGCAGGTCGCCGGGGCGCAGCGCACCGGCGTCGCGGGCGACGAAGCGCGCGTTGTACCGGATGATCGTGCGCGCGTCGGCGAACTCGGCGAGCGGTGCCTTGGGATCCGACGAGATGCGGAAGAGCGGAAAGTGTCCGGCCGCTCCGGTCGGACGCTCGCGCACGTCCGCGAGCCCGGGATCGAGCGGCAATCGCAGCGTCCGCCGCCATTCGGGCGTATGCGCGCGCAGCGACTCGCGCGCGGCAAAGCGAATCAGGCCGGCGCAGTCTGTAACTTCGGCGATCGCACGGTAGAAGGCGGCGTCGGCGAGAAAGACGAACCAGCCGCGAAACGCAGCGCGGTCGGATTCGTCGGCCATCCGGAGTTGCGCCGACGGCGCCGCCATCCCCACGACCACGGCAGCGGCGGCGAGCGGCGCTCGCCAACGCGACGCCCGCATCCTGTTACTCGCGACGCCAGCCGCTGAGCGTTCCGCCCAGCACGCCCGCAAACGCGTGGACGCCGTCTCGATCCGCCTGCAGCGCACTGCCCGCCATCCGCATGCTCATGCCCGCCACCAGCATAGCCTTGACGGCCGCCGCGGCGGCGCGGCCGTGGTGCTTGCGGACGTAGCGCTCCAGATTGCGGTAGAAGACGCGCTTCTGACGGGCGCGGCCCAGGCCGCGCATCGAGACGCCGCCGATGTGGCGGAACACGGCCCCGGGCACGAAGTAGATGTCCCAGCCACGGTCCCGCAGCCGCTTGCAGAAGTCCACGTCCTCGAACCACGCGGGCGAGAAACGCTCGTCGAGGCCGCCGACGGCTTCGAACGCCTCGCGTCGCACGAGCAGGCTCGACGCGGCCATCAACTCGACAGGCCCGGCCGTCGAGACGCTGATGTCGAGACCTTCGGCATAACGCGTCACGGGATTCGTCGGCCAGATGCGGCTGAGGAGCAGAAGATCCGCAGCCACGCTGGACAACGTCGGCAACCGCCGCGCGTGGAAGTCCGGCAGCGCTTCCTCGGTCATCGAGAGCAGTCGTCCGGCCGCTGCGCCGCAGGTCACGCGCTCGTCGAGCGTGGTTGCCAGCCGCTCGATCGATCGCGGCGTGGCTTCCGCGTCGGGATTCAGAAGCAGCAGGTAGGGGCTCGTCGCCAGCTTCGCCGCCTGGTTCACGGCAGCCGCGAAGCCGACGTTGGTGGCATTGCGAATCAGGCGCGCGGAGGGGAATTGCTCGGCGACGATGTCGGCGCTGCCGTCGGAGGACGCATTGTCCACCACGACGAGATCCGATCCGGCGGGCACCGACTCGAGACAGCGCCCGAGGAACTCGCGATTGTTCCAGCAGACGACCAGCGTCGAGACGGTGGATAACACCGCGCTCATAGTAGCACTACCTCAACCATTCGCCGGGGATGTTGCACACAGAATAAGTGCAAACACGTGAGCCACTTACATCATCGGCTTGTGCCCGTGACGACGAGCGTGACAAAGTGGCGCGATGCTGCCGATCGTGATGCACGCCGGCCTTGTCGCGCTGTGGCTCGCGATGCCGCCGCCGTCCGACGTGCCGAAGGTCGTCACGATCACCACGGCGGACGACGCGTCCCTCGTCGAATGGGATCGCAAGGTCTCGCTGCTGTTGCGTCGCGGCGACCTCAAGCTGCGCGAAGAAAAACCCAGCGAGGACGGGAAGGTGCGCGAGGAGTGGTTCGTGCAGGTGCACAAGGGCGTGCCAGTCATCGGCACGGAAGTGTGGCGTCAGGCGGAGGGGAAGAAGGCGACCGCCATCGAAGGATCGATCTACCCCTCCATCACGCTGAACCCGAAGCCGAAGCTCTCGCTCGAGGAAGCTCGCGTGGTCTTCATCACGCTGGCCAAGGGGAGCCCTGGGCCGAGCCAGCCGCCGGCGCTCGTCATCCTGCCGCAGCCGGACAAGTTCGTTCTCGTCTATCAGGCGCGGGTGCTGGCCGGCGCGGATCTCACGCTCTATTCGATCGATGCGTCAACCGGCGAAGTCGTCGCGTCCGAGACCGATCCCAAACCGTCGCAGTAGTCCGCAGTGGGCCGGGGGCTTCAGCCCCGGCAACCCGACCATGGACAGTACGCCGGGCCTTCAGGCCCGGAGTGCCCCGGCGCCGCTCACGCGCGCGGCAGCGCGAGGGCGATGCCCAGGATACGTCCGTCCGCGGCGTTCGACCAGATGCGCCCACCGCTGCTCTCGATGGCCGCCCGCGCCAGCGGCAGCACGAAGCCGAGCCCGCCGACGAATTCCGCCGGGAATTCTGATTCCGACACGTCGGCGATGTCGCCGACGGCAATCCGGACTTCGCTCCCGTGCGCCACCACATCGATCCCTACGGTCGAGCGGTTCGGCGCCGACCGGACGACTGCCGCGACGATTGAGGCCAGGGCGGGAATAAACAGCTCGCTCGCGGACATTATCAGGACATCGGCGGGCACTTCCGGCGCGGCGAAGTCGATGTCGCGCCGTCGGGCGTCGGCGGAATCGAGCGCGCCGGCGAGCGCTGCCGCGAGGTTCACGGGCATGCGGGCGGTCGAGTCCGAGGCGCGGCTCCAGGCACGGAGCTGATCGGTGAGGGTGGTAAGAGTCTTGAGCGAGCGCTCGAGGCGCTCGGCGGCCGACTGCTGCGCGGGGGTGAAGGCGGCGTCGGCCGAGACCTGCGCCAGCGAACCTGCCGCGACAGAGAGCGGCGTCCGGAGCTCGTGGACGATCAGGTCGAGAATGGCGAGTTCGCGGGAGGTCGAAGCCATGCGGGGAGCCTACCTTGAAATTGGCGAAGCAATCTCGCCGGAGCCCGAACGGCGAAGGCGGATTCAAGCTCTCCGGCGTCGTGCCGATATCAGTGGAAACGGCCCGCGGGCACGGCGCCCCGTGGCCGGGGCTCTTCGAGCCCAAGGGAACCGACTTCAGGCTCTGGCCAAGGGCGGCGTATGTCCGCCGGCCACCGGCGCCAGCCGATTCCAGCGGGCTGGCGTCCCTCCTCCCCGGGACGCTGGCCCGTCGGCGTTTTCCCGGCCTTTCGCGCCGTCCGGCGCATCTAATCCCATAATTGAGCCGTAGTATCTGTTCGGGGGAGGTCATGCGAATCAGGAAGGCGAACGACCTGAAGTGGAGCGACGTGACGCCGAAGGCGCTCTACGTGAACCGGCGCCAGTTTCTGGCGGTCGCGCCGTTCATGGCGGCCGCCGCCGCCGAAGCGCTGTCGCCGGACGAGGCACGCGCGCAGGGTGGACTGCCGAAGCTCGACGCGAAGAAGAGCCCGCTCAGCACCACCGAGCCGATGACGCCGTACAAGAGCGTCACGACCTACAACAACTACTACGAGTTCGGGATCGACAAGGGCGACCCGGCCGAGTACGCGAAGTCGCTCAGAACTCGCCCGTGGACCGTGACGATCGACGGCGCGGTCAAGGCCGGCGGGAAGTTCGGCATCGACGATCTCATCAAGCCGTATCAGCTCGAGGAGCGGATCTACCGGCATCGGTGCGTCGAGGCGTGGTCGATCGTCGTGCCCTGGATCGGGTTCCCGCTTGGCGACCTGCTCAAGAAAGTCCAGCCGACCGAGAAGGCGAAGTTCGTCGAGTTCACGACGCTGAACGACGCGAGTCAGATGCCCGGCGTCCGGCGTCCGGTCCTCAACTGGCCGTACACCGAGGGGCTGCGGCTGGACGAGGCGATGCACCGGCTCACGCTCCTCACCGTGGGGCTCTACGGCGAGGTGCTGCCGAACCAGAACGGCGCGCCGCTGCGCCTGGTGGTGCCGTGGAAGTACGGCTTCAAGAGCATCAAGTCGATCGTGCGGATCCGTCTTGTCGAGAACCAGCCGCACACGGCGTGGAACGACTCGGCGCCGCAGGAGTACGGGTTCTACTCGAACGTGAACCCGACGGTCGATCACCCGCGGTGGAGCCAGGCGACCGAGCGGCGCATCGGTGATTTCTTCAAGCGGAAGACGCTGATGTTCAACGGCTACGACGAAGTGGCGTCGATGTACAGCGGCATGGATCTGAAGAAGAATTTCTGAGGCAGGGCTGAAGTCCTGCGCTACACAAGGGGTCTGTAGCGCAGGCCTTCAGGCCTGCCCACTCGACGTCGCATGAAAACTCGGACGCAACGGTTCTTCGTCAAGCTGCTTGTCTTCCTCGTCTGCCTCTCGCCCGCCGCCTGGCTGGCGTACGGCGCATATTCCGAGCAGCTCGGCGCGAATCCGATTCAGGCCATCACCTGGGAAACCGGCGTCTGGACGCTCAGGTTCGTCGCCGCGACGCTCGCGATCACCCCGCTGCGACGGCTTACTGGCTGGAACTGGCTGATCAAGTTCCGGCGCATGCTCGGCTTGTTTGCGTTCTTCTACGGCACGCTGCACTTCTTCACGTGGTCGTGGCTCGATCAGTTCTTCGACTGGAACGGCATGGTGAAGGACGTCCTCAAGCGGCCCTTCATCACGGTGGGTTTCACGGCGTTCGTCCTGATGATCCCGCTGGCGCTGACATCGACCACCGGCTGGATCCGCCGGCTGGGAGGGAAGCGCTGGAATCGCCTGCACCAGTTGATCTACATGACCGCCATCCTCGGCGTGATCCACTACTACTGGCTGGTGAAGGCCGACACCCAGCGGCCGATTCGCTACGGCGTGATCATCGGCCTTCTGTTGCTCGCGCGCCTGGTCTACACGATCCGCCACAAGCCCGCTCCCGCACGCGCGGCCGTCGTCCAACCCTCGTAGAACCTCCCAGGCCACACGCTCGACCAGGACGCACCCTGAATTGCACTGCTCCGGCTGTTCCTGGCCGTCGGCCCGTCAAGCGATCACCACCGGGATGACTCGAGGATTCGCCCCCTTCTCGGCCATCCAGAACTGGCCCTCCTTCACGACATCGATGCTGAGCTCGTAGTCGCCGCGCTCCAACTCTCCCGGATCGAACTCGAGGCGGAAGGGGACCTCATCCTCCGCGGTCTCCGGCAGTCGCTCCAGCACAGCCCGGAATTCGCGCACGGCTTCGCCCTTGGCGGACTGACGGAAGACACGAGCGCCCATCTTCAGCGGCTCGCCGCCTGCGCCTTCGGGCCACGGCTTGCCGCAGGTGTTGCGCAAGGTACCACTCAAGACCGCTGTGCCGCCGGGCGACAGCGTCACGGCGTCAGTGTCCACCGCGATCTCGTGGCCGAACGTCTCGATCCGGAGGATGGCGGTGGCCGGAACCGCCCCGTGAAGTGCCATCCAGTTTGTCCGGCCGTCCATCAGGATGTCGATCCACACCTCGTAGATGCCCACCGGCAGGCCGCGTGTGTCGATGGGCAGGGCAAACTCCAGCTCGCCGTTCGGCGGCACAGGGCAGTCCGGCGGGCTCGTGCGCATCTCCCGCACCCATTTCTTGTGCTGCCCGACGCGGGTGATGTAGCCGGCGACGCTCCACTGGCCGGGTCCGCTGCCGATCGGCCACGCGATCCGAGACAAGTTTCGGATGCGACCCGTGAGCGTCGGGACGTCTGCCATCAGCACGCGCGTGACAGGGGTGTCGAGCGTCACGTCGTAGCGGCAATCCATGAACACCAGCTCGTTCGCCTTCTTGCGGTGCGACGGCGCGATCTCCTCGAAGAACGCCCGCTCGGGGGATGAGTACCGCGAGACGTTGCCCTCGTTGTCCACGCCCTGCCAGGAGGAGAGGGTGAACTCGATCTGGTTTTGTTCGCACCACGCCTTGTACTCGGGCGCCAGATAGAGCTGGAGCGGATAGCCCACGTAGTTGACCGAGACCTGGAAGCCCGCATTCCGCAGCAGGAGGACCGAGCCCTTGAAGAGCTCCCAGTTGAAGCCCTTGGACGTGGGGTGCAGGCTGCAGTTGATCCCACAGAGGCCGATGGGCACCTGGCCGAAGCCTTCTACCGCAGGCGCCGGGCCCTCCGGGCGGATGCTGCGGGTGAACTCCATGACGTTGCGGCTGATGTTCGAGGTGATGTAGCAGGCGAACTTCTGCGTCGCCATGCCGAGCACGGGCAGGGTCGCCTCGCTCAGCAGCGGCTCGCCGCCTGTGACGCTGAGAATGCCGTACTCGAAGCGCTCCAGGATGTCGCTCCAGACGTCGATCCATTCGCCGACGGTCAGCTCGGGAGACGATGAGGGGAACTCGTTGATCCGTTTCTCGCCGGCCGCGCAGCCACAGTAGGCGCAGGTGTAGTTGCACGCCAGCGTCGGCGACCAGATGAAGTAGGCCATCCGGCGCTGCGGCGACTCGAGGCGCTGCGAGCACAGGAGCAGCGAGACTTCCTTCTCGATGTCCTTGCGCTGGCCTTCGAAGGTCTTCTCGACGCGGCCTTGCCCGTCCACCTGCCACTTGGTGGTCCAATCCAGGTCGCAGGCGTTGTAGCAGCGCTCGTGATCGCACAGCGTCGGGTCGGCGGATCCCTTCCAGCCGTCGCGCTTCAGGTTGAACATCGGCGCCCGCCGGGCGTTGTAGTCCGCGAGGCAGCGGTACACGTCGCCGTTGGGATAAACGTGGAAATAGCTCACGCCGGCGGAGCACAACATGTCACCGGCGAATTCGATTGTCATTGGTTGCGAACCACTCGACCCGTTCTCAGGCTAGCACACTGGAAATCACGTGGAACCGGAATCCGCTCTGCACCCGGCCCCTGCCCCCGGACGTTGCGGCCTGCACCGTGCACCGTCGTCTCAGAGGTACCTCTTCATCCACTCCATCACCTGGCCGTACCAGAACACACTGTTCTGCGGCTTCAGGATCCAGTGGCCTTCGTCCGGAAAGACGATGAGCTTCGAGGGCACGCCCTGGCGCTGCAGCGCGCTGTAGAACTCGAGGCTCTGCGTGTAGGGCACTCGATAGTCGATCTCGCCGCAGGTGACGAGCGTCGGCGTCTTGTAGCGGCCGAAGTCGCCCGCGTGGCGATCCGGCGACCACTTCTCGTAGCCCGCGCGGTTGCTCCACGGCGTGCCCTTGTACTCCGCTTCGGGGAACCAGAGCTCCTCGGTGGCGTACATCGAGGTGATGTCGTACACGCCGGCGTGGGAGATCAGCGTCTTGAACCGGCCCTTCGACTGCGAGGCGAGCCAGTCGATCATGTAGCCGCCGTACGACGCACCCGCCGCGGCGACGCGCGTTCCGTCGAGGAACGGATATTTTCCGAGCGCGGCATCGAGGCCCTTCATCACGTCATCGAACGCCTTGCCGCCCCAGTCGTCCTGGATGGCGTCGGTGAAGGCCTGTCCGAAGCCGGTCGAGCCGCGGCGGTTGATCATCAGCACCGCGTATCCCGGCGCGGCGAACATCTGGGTGTTCCACCGGTAGCTCCACGTGTCCCCGAACATCGTCTCGGGGCCGCCGTGGAGGATCAGCACGACCGGGTATTTCTTCAAGGCGTCGAAGGCCGGTGGGCGGAGCAGCATAGCGTGGATCTCGGTGCCGCCGGCGCCGGCGAACGTGAAATGTTCGGCGTTCGGGAGATCCAGCTTCGACAGGAGCTCGGAGTTCTGGGTCGTCAGGGCGCGCGTGTTCGAGCCGTCGGATGCCGACGCGACGAGCTCGGCGGGCGCGGACTGGCTGCTGCGTGCCATGACGAGTGTCTTGCCGTCGCGACTGAGCGCCCACTCGCCGTTGGAGGTCTTCGGCGTCAGCGACGTGGGGATGCCGCCCGTGGCGGCGACGGAGAAGATCGGCTCGTACGTCGCGTCTTCCGCGTCGAAGTAAATGGACGCGCTGTCTGGCGACCACGCGATCGCGTCCACGCTGCGATCGAAGGACGGCGTGACCTCGGTCGCCTGGCCCGCCGCGCGGTCGTACTTCATCAACCGCCAGCGGTCAGACTCGACGCCCGGCTTCGCCTGCGAGTGGAAGGCGATCCACTTGCCGTCGGGGGAGTACGCCGGCGCGCCGTCGAACCCGGGGCCGGTCGTGATCTTCTTCGGCGGGCCAGCGCCGTCTGCGGGAACAGTGAAGATGTCTCCGTTGGTGCTCGCGGCTTCCATCGGATCGACCACGGCTGTGAAAGCGATCTCTTTTGCGTCGGGCGAGAACGCGATTGGGTGCGGGCCTTCGCGCTGCAGCGGCGGCACGTCGTAGTCGGCGCCCGGCGTCAGGTCCTTCGGCGTTCCGCCGTCGACGGAGACGACGAACAGGTGTCCGCGCTGGCCGTTTCTCCACTGCGTCCAGTGGCGGTAGAGCAGTGTCTCGGTGACGTGCGCCTTGACCTTGCTGTCCTCGGCTGCCTTCGCGCGCTTCGCGTTGCACGCGTCGTCCTTGCAGTCGGGGTAGATCTGCGACGTGAACGCGATCCACTTGCTGTCCGGCGACCAGACGATGTTGTCGGCGCCGCCGGAGAGGGTGGTGAGCCGGGCGGGCTCGCCGCCCGTGAGCGGCATCGTGTAGATCGCGTCGTCGCCGTCGCGGCTCGAGACGAAGGCCAGGCGCTTGCCGTCCGGCGACCAGCGAGCGCCGGCATCCTTGCCGCTGGCGGTGAGCTGCCGCGCGGCGCCGCCGGCGGTCGGGACGATCCAGATGTTCCTGACGCTCTTGTTTCCCGCGCGATCCGGCGTCGTCACGGTGTAGACGACGGAGGCGCCGTCGGGGGAGATCCGAGGCTCGCTGATCCGGTGGAACGCGAGCAAGTCGTCGATGCTGATGGGCCGCTTCGACTGGGCGTGAGAGGCCGCCGGGACCAGCAGGGCTGCGACCAAGATACCGATGTAGCGCAGGCCTTCAGGCCTGCCCTGGAC
>JBKPSY010000287.1:0-7208 GCA_046735235.1 Acidobacteriota bacterium
GGCGGGACCCGCGCGGCAGGCACAGGTCGCGATTCGGATCAGTTTCTAGGCCGGATGGGACGGGCCCCGCTCACAGCTCACAGCTGCAGCCCCCAGTCCCGGAGATCCTGCTGGAACCTTGAGTCCGCGTGCAGGCCTTCGAGGACTGGCGACAGGTAGTTGAAGGGCGACGCGCCGTCTGCAAACGCACGGTCCTGCCATTCGAACGCGCGATCGAAATCACGCAATCCGGCGTAAATGTACACGTAGCAGTGTGGCGGGACGTATTGCACTCCGTTGAAGGCCTCGACACGCTTCAGCAGCTCCGCCACCTTGTCGGCCCGATTGGCATCGCCGTAGAATTTTCCGAGCAGTGCCAGATAGAAGGGCATGTTGTCGGTGAGCGCGGCAACGTGCTCCATCTCGGCGATGGCCTCGTCGAGCAGCCCGAGCTGCGCCTTGGACATGGCCATCACGTACATCGCGAGCAGGAATTCGCGATCGACTTCAAGCGCGCGCTCGCATTCCCTGATCGACCGTTCGTACGCACGAGACAGGAAGAACGTATAGCCAGCTCCGGCATTCAGCACCGGAGACAGCGGATCGAGGTCCTGCGCGCGTTCTGCCTCTTCGTGCGCCTCTCGCGTCCGACCCAACAGGACCAGAACCCAGGAGTTGTAGATCCGGGTCGGCCCATGGGTTGGGTCGAGCTCGCTTGCCCGCTCGAACGCGAGCCGGGCGCCCTCCCAATTCCAATCGCCTCCGAGGCGGACGAGTCCCAGCGACGTGTGCGCGTCGGCCAGGCCTGGATCGAGTTCGAGGGCGCGCTCGGCCGAGGTCTTCGCAAGGCCAAAGGCCGTCCTCGGCCTGACGATGCAGTAGAAGCCAAGAAACGAATACGTGTCGGCCAGGCCGGCGTGGGCAGCAGCGAGGGACGGGTCCAGGTGAATGGCCTCCTCGAAGCACTGCCGCGCGGCTTGCAGGCCGCCCTCGTAGCGCTTGCTCCAGTAGAAGCGCCCCTTCAAACACAGATGAAACGCCTGTCGGCTGCCGAGTCCACGATTGGGCACGTTAGAGGAGCGCGGCCCGCTCGGGGCCCCGAGCTCCGCGGCCACGTCATGGACGATCGCGTCCCGCAGGCTCTCGAGATCCTCCGGTAGTCGCTCGTATCGCTTGCTCCAGGCCACGGCGTTGGCGTGGATATCGCGGAGCGAAACCACCGTGACCATGCGCTCCCCGTACGACTGGACGGTTCCCGTGAGCACGTGATCGGCATGGAGGTGGCGGCCCACGTGTTCCGGGTCCGGCTTTGCCGTAGAGGACTTGGCCACCAGGGTGGGCGGCACCACACGCAGACCTTTCACCCGCATCAGGCCTGCCATCAGCTCGTCATCGAGGCCATGACAGAAGTACTCGAGTTCGGGCGCACGCTTGTCGTCGGATTTCTGCCCCGATGCCACTTCGAACGGAAGCACCGCGAGCAGGGACGTGACTGGTGCGGCACTCACGACAGCGACTGCGGGCCAATCGACGCGCGCGCCGCCGACAAGCCGCGCGAATACTTTCAACTCGACAAGCAATGCCTCGGCACTCGGATAGCGTGCCTCGGTGTCTTTCGCGAGCAGACGTCCCAGGATGCGCGTCCACTCCGCGACATGCGGCGCGGCAGGAAGCGGAAGGGGCGGATCGTGCAGTATCGCCGCCATCGCCTCGGGCGGCGTCGACCCCTTGAACGGCCTATAGCCTGTCAGGACCTCGTACAGAAGAACGCCGAGCGAGAACAGGTCCGTGCGCTGATCGAGTCGCCGCCCAAGCAGCTGCTCGGGCGACATATAGTCGACAGTGCCGATCGTCTGGCCGGAGCCGCTGACGGTCGGTGCGGTAGGCGTTTCCACACCGGCAAAATGCTTGGCGAGACCGAAGTCCAGGATCTTGACGACCCCAGCCGGCGTGATCATCAGGTTGGCAGGCTTGATATCGCGATGAATGATGTACTTCTCGTGCGCGGCCTGGAGCCCAGTCGCCACTTGAGTCGCAAGATCGAGAACGAACTTCGTGTCGCAGCGACCCCGTTGCAGCCGCGTCTTGACGGTTTCGCCATCGAGCAGCTCCATGACGATGAACGGGTGTCCGCCATGCTCGCCTAGCGCGAAAATTCGACAGATATTGGGATGGCTCAGCAGAGAAGCCATGCGCGCTTCCCTGCTGAAGCGGAGATGGGCGAGCGGGTCCTGGCCCAGTCGCGCGGCCAGGGTCTTGACCGCTACGTCACGGTTCTCGACCAGATCCACGGCTCGATGGACGACGCCCATTCCACCGCGGCCCAGTTCGCACACGATGCGGTAGCGTTTCGGCAGCTCCGCCAGAGGCTGGCTGACGTCGGCGGTCGGTGGCCCCGTGGCTTCTGGGATTGCCATGCCTTGGACGACTCACCCCAGCATACAACGCCGACGGCTCATCTAATCGCGCGCCGGCGGATGCCCCGGACTCTCTTGAATTGCGGCCAGGAACTCAGCAGGGGACTCGTTCGGTCTGGGGTCGCGGAGTTTCTTGTGATTGAGGTCATGTCTCAGCGTCGCAATACGCTGGTAAACGGTCCGGCGCAACTCATTGATCGAGCCGAGCGGCTTGTGATCGGGCAGCGCGTGCCAGGGCGAGTAGCTGAGGTGCTCAGCGAGCGCCATCCGATCCTCCGTGTCCGACTCCTGCGGCGGAATCTCTATGGTGGCCACCTTGCGAAATGCCGAATGCCGCCAAGGCACCGTGGCATCGTCGAGCGGCATCTCGTCTGGGTCGGACCGAAGCTGAACGCAAAAATCAAACAGGGCCGGTCGTTGGGCCAGTGAATGGCGAAGTCGCTGGCGCAACAAGTCTTTCGAGCGCCGGAACGCACGCTCCTTCATTCCGGGAGGCATCGGCACGGAATACGCGAGCACCAGGAAGAAGTAGCCGAGACCACCCAGAATTCCAGGGCCCTGCCGTGGGACTGCACAGAACTTGGCCTGACCATGCGGCCCCATCCGGAATGGCACCTGGCTGAAGTAGCGCAACACGAGCGGGCTGGAGGTCCAGCGCTGCGAGCGTGCCACTGCCCAGGCGCCGCGCCACCGAAATCGAGGTGGTGAGATTCCAAAGAAGAACCGGGTCAGGCGCACGTAAAGGGCGATCGCGGGTTTCACCGAAAAGACGGTGGCGGGAAAGTCCAGGTATTCCTTGGCATCCGCGATGAAGAACGCATGGTGCGTGACGAGCAAGAAGTCCTGCGAAGTCCAGCCAGGCGTCTCGTTGTCGATCCCGACGGCGAGTAGTTTGATTGCCATACCTCGAGCGTCACGTACGAGGTCGTGCCTGACCTTGAGCGCGTTGGAGAACCGTATCCACGCCTGGTACTCCTGACCCGGCTTGAAGACCCCGTGTCGCAGATCTTCCTCGAGGTCAGATTCGACACGGAACGTGGCGCGGACGCATCCGTGCGCTTTCGGGTGTGCATCGCGCAGTGCCGGTCGGCGATCGGGCGGGTGATCGCGTACGATCTCATGCTCGAGCGTTGCGGCAAGCGTATCGGCGATTGCCTGATCAGGGCACCCGCCAGGTCGCGCGGCAGGAGCGGCACACATGATTCAGTTCCTCGTCGGCATCTGACGTCGGAGCTCGTCGAGCTGACTTTTGTTATCTCCGCGATCCCACGCCGCCTTGAGCTCCGCCGGCACCGCCTTCCCTAGATTCCAGGTGAGCGGCACGCGCGGGTCGGATAGCTTGAACACGAACTGCGAGAGTGGGCTGTCGTGTTCCGTCCGCCACAAGTCCCCGAATTGCTTCAACGCGAGGGCGTTTCTGTAGGGCTGCCCCTGGTACCGCACCGCCACCAGCGTCTGCACGGGTGACATCAGGCCGGAGAGCCACGACGGATTCGAGGGAGGCTGTACGTCCGATTGCACCGACGCGTCCGATTGCACCGACGATCGAATTTCGATGAAGATCACGTGCCTAGTTCGCTCCAGATGCGCCGCATCCAGCCATTCGATCGCCGAGATGATCCCCGAGTTGTCCCAGTAGCCGCCGTCCACCACATGGTAGTCAGTCGGTTTCAGGCTGTCAGGGCGCGACGCAGGCGAGATGAAGGGGAATGCCGCTGACAGGCGGGCCGCCGTCAAGAGGGACACGTCACTTCCACGGGTGACGTCTGGCCCAGGTGTGGACGGCTTGTATGTGGCGAGTAGTCCACGTTCACCCGTCTCCACCAGGGTCACCCCAAAAGCCACCGCCGGACGCCAGCCTTCGGCCACATCTTTCCGCCAACTGGAAAGCGTCGGTTCGGGGCCCTTTGGAAGACTCCGACGCCAGGCCGATTCCATCGCCCAGCCTCGGTCGCTCAGCTTCGGCACGATCCAAGGGAAAAATGCGCGGACCAGATCTGGATACGCCAGTCCCCAGGCCCCGTCGGAGGAACTCGGCGTCTGAGAACGCCGTCGAATCTCCGCCAACTCCTGCGGCGTCACCTCCGAACCAGATCCGAATCCCGCTGCGCTGTACTCATTGACGAAATGAAATGCGCCGAGCGACGCACCGGAGGACGTCGAGACCAATCGGATCGAGCTGCTGAAATCCGGGCCGAGGCATTGTCTCAGACGCGTCAGTACCTCCGCCGTCCAGGCCGCCGAGGCCAGCCCCAGGCCCTCGGACGCCACAACGATCACCGGCACGTCCGGATGCCGAAGGTCGGCCTTCTTCACCGCTATCTCCGGGGTGACCGCCGGCTCGAGCGGCTCTCGAAGCTCGAAATAGTGGTCCGTTTCAGCAAGGCTCGCAACCATGGCCACCCACAGGACCAATATGCCGAGCGCAGGAATGTGGTACCGGTCGAAGAAGAAGGTCAGCCCCGACATGAACCAGCACGCGGCGATCAGCAGGAACAGTAGAAAGGCCACCGGGGGCACCTGCTCCGCGTTGGCGGAGTACCCAGGATTCAACACGAAGTAGCCGGCAACGTACAGCACCAGCACAATCGAGAACAGGACCAGAGCGAACACGTGGCCGGGCAACACCCGCCTGCGCCGATAGTCGATGTAGCCTTCGCCGATTCCGGGCGGAAGCGCATCAACCACCGTCCGCGAGACCGCCGTCACCATGCGTGTTATCCAGCGCGGTGACGTAGCCCGCATGCCGTGAAGCGCGAAGCTTCTGGCGAGTGGATTCGGCGGGAAGAACAGGTCGGATCGTGCACCGGGATTCAGGGCCTGGAGTCCAGTGACGACCCACATGCAGCCAACGCCAGCGACCAGCCCCGCGAGACCTGAGAGCACCAGATGCCAGAACGCTGAGCCGGATGCGACGAGACCCGCGGCTTCACGATCGAGCGCCGTTTGCCGCATGCAGGTCATGACGACAGGCACCGCCAGCGACTCGAACGCCAGAACCTGCCACCAGCGCGCCGGTCCTCTCCACCGAGGGTGCCCCAGCCCAAGACGATGGCCATACAACAACACGACGCGGAGGGTGATCATCGACACGAACGCCGCGAGTGACGCCAGCAGGGCCACTAGAGCAATTCCCCACCCGCTCTCCGCCAGAAACAGTGTCGAACCGAGGACCGGCCAGCGCGCGAGCGCGAGTGGAAGACCCAGCAGCACGGCCATGAGCAGCAGGGGGACGCGCAGGGCCCATCCCATGCGGAGCCATGGCAGTATCGTTTCGAGCGCGGCCGCGGCTTTGTGCAGGCCGCTTGGCTGGGGAGCTGTCGGAGCGGCAATAGTCTGGGGGAGTGACGCGAGACTTGCCGGCAGTTTCGGGACGAAGGCCCGCTCTCCAAGAGTCGCCACGTAGCGCAGGCTGCTGAGACTGGGCAAGAGAAAATACTCGCCGCCTCTTACGGTCACGAACTGACCGACGCCTGGGACCCTCTGGCGAAGGGCGTTGATCTGGACTGTCAGGTGATCCGCCGGGCCGTTGCGGCCCACGAGCGGGTCGATCTCGGAGTAGAGACCACCGAACGTGGAGTTGTTCAGCCAGTTCTGCTGGACGAATTCGAATTGCCGCTCGATGTCGCTGTTCAGGGCGACGAACATCAGCCCGCGGTCCGTGTTGTCGTCCGTGGTGAGCGTTCCATCAAGTGGGATGCCATAGGGCCTCCCGCGGCGAAGCAGACGATGACGGTTCACGTTTCTCTGCGCAGCCGCCGGATCCTCACCAAGCGAGTCGCGCGGATTCGCGCGGCGGATATGCGCGCCAATCGGACATCCGAATCCATACGGATCGGCGGCGAATCCGAAGTCATTCGACGCTTCATGCCCCTTGCCGAAATGACTTCCGACCAAATTGCCGTTGCGCCAACGCCCGACGACACGCGCACCCACAGCCTCGGCGGCGGAGCCAGCGTGAGAGCAGCCTCCTGCGCGCGCAGTAAAGTCCCTGAACCCCGCGACGTCCTGCTGGAGCTGACGACACACCAAGTACGACCCGTTTCGCCCGAAGTCTCTCGGCGATCCCGAGGCGTCGGCCGTCGGTGGCAGCAGAAACAGTTGATCCAGGCTGGCATCGACAGGAATGCCGGGCGCCACGCTCCCGTCTTGCGACGGATACCCAAGGATGAATTCGCCTGGTTTTATGAGGGGCGTGTCCGTGTCGCTCCTGCGCCCTCGCCAGCTGCCTTCGATGACGGGATTCGAGATGCCGTCTCTGAAACCGAAGTGCTCGTACGTCGCGTTGGGAGGGTCACCCGGTCTGCGCAGAAAGCCGCCGACGCGGCGCCAGACAACACTGCCGGCGCCTGATTGCGTGAACGCAGCCACGAGCGGCTCGACGTGTCGCGCCACATGCCCTGGCCTGGCGAATACGATGAGCAGCAGATCGACCCGATGCTGTGCACCACCCCAATCCCAACGCGCCGGGTCGCTGTCACCTACATCGCCCAAAACACGCGATCGATGTGTGAGGTCTTTCGGCGCCACGCCTTCGACAAACGCTGGCGGAAACCGGGTGAGGATCGACGGATGGACGCCCAACGATTGCAGCCCACTCCAGCTGATGGCGATATTGACCGCCAAGGTCTCGGCCGCGCGCTCTTCCCTCGGGCTTTCACGTCCGGTCGTAATCAGAGGCAAGGCCTCGTGCAGCCACTGCCGCGCCGCAGTCGCCGCGGCGGGTGTGTCTGTGATTCGGAGAAATACGTACTCCGCCTCCTCGAGGTGCGCGAAGCCACTGAGGACGAGTCCCTGGATGTCGTCCTCCTC
>JBKPSY010000288.1:0-7191 GCA_046735235.1 Acidobacteriota bacterium
GAGAAGCTTGCGACGCCGTTCACGATCGATCCCGAGCGGCGGGGCGCCCGCGTCCACCTGACGCTCTCGCGCCCGCCGATCCTCCGCCGCTAGCGTTCCGCGGTTGATGTAGTCTCCCTGCGAGGTATCGATGTCTCTTCGTTCGCTCCGCCTCACCGTGGCTCTCGCCTGCGCCCTGCCGGTGGCGCTCGTCGCGCAGTCGCCGGCGCCCGCACCTTCCGTGACGATCCTTCGGCCCGCGCGGGTCTTCGACGGCAACACCATTCACGAGGGTTGGGCCGTTCGCGTCAGCGGTGGCCGCATCGACGCGGTCGGCCCCGCGGCGAGTGTCGCTGAGTCTGGCGCACAGACGCGAGAGCTCGCGGGCTTGACGTTGATCCCCGGACTGATCGAAGGGCACTCCCACGTCCTGCTGCATCCCTATAACGAGACGACCTGGAACGATCAGGTCCTGAAAGAGTCCACCGGCCTGCGCGTCGCGCGCGCGACGGCCGCGCTTCGCCAGACGCTGCTCGCCGGCTTCACCGTGGTGCGCGACCTGGGCACCGAAGGCGCGGGCTACTCGGACGTCGAGCTGAAACAGGCGGTAGAGCAGAGCATCATTCCCGGGCCGCACATGCTCGTCTCGACGAGGGCGATCGTCGCGACGGGGGCGTACGGTCCGAAAGGCTACTCGCTCGAATGGAAGGTACCGCAGGGCGCCGAAGAAGCCGACCCCGACTCCATCGTCCGCATCGTCCGCGACCAGATCGGCCACGGCGCCGAGTGGGTGAAGCTGTACGCCGACTTCCGGTGGGGACCGAACGGCGAGACGATGCCGACGTTCTCGCTCGAGGAGCTGAAGCTCGCCGTCGAGACCGCGCGCAGCAGCGGACGTCCCGTCGCCGCCCATGCGATGACGCCCGAGGGCATGCGTCGCGCGGTGCTCGCCGGCGTCGAGACCATCGAACATGGCGACGACGGGACGCCCGAGGTGTTCGCGCTGATGGCCGAGCATCACGTCGCGCTCTGTCCGACGCTGGCGGCCGGCGACGCGACGAGTCAGTACGCGGGTTGGAAGAAGGGCACCGAGCCCGAGCCGTCGTCGATCACCCGCAAGCGCGCCAGCTTCAAGGCCGCGCTCGAGAAGGGTGTGACGATTCTCTCGGGCAGCGACGTCGGCGTGTTCGCGCACGGCGACAACGCGCGCGAGATCGTCATGATGGTGGACTACGGGATGGCTCCACTCGACGCACTGAAGAGCGCGACGTCCGTCGGCGCCCGGGTGTTGCACCTGGACGATCGCCTTGGCCGGGTCGCGCCCGGCCTCGACGCCGATGTCATCGCGGTCGACGGCGACCCGACGAAGGACATCACCGCGCTCAACCGCGTCCGCTTCGTGATGAAGGGCGGGAAGGTTTACCTGCCGTGAACGATTTCTCCGTTCGCCCGGCCACGCGGGCCGACCTTCCGGCGCTCGGGCGCCTCGGCGCGGCGCTGATGCGCTTGCACTACCAGTTCGACCCGAAGCGCTTCATGGCGCCACCGGATCGCCCGGAGGACGGCTACGCCTGGTTCCTCGGCACCCAGCTCGACGCGGACGACGCAGTCATCCTCGTGGCGCATCACGACGACGTGATTCTTGGCTATGTGTACGCGGCGATCGAGCCAGAATCGTGGAAGGAGCTTCGCGAGCGGTGTGGCTACGTTCATGACGTGCTGGTCGATCCGGAAGCGCGTCGCCAGGGCGTGGCGTCCACCCTGATGAACGCTGCGTTCGACTGGCTGAAGTCTCACGGCATGCCTCGCGTGGTGCTCGGAACCGCGTCGGCCAACGTGGCCGCGCAACGCCTGTTTGCCCAATTGGGTTTCCGCCCGACGATGATTGAGATGACCCGCGAGTTGTAAAAAGAAAGCACAGACGGCCGCGCAGCCGTCCAGCCGGTGGAACAACTCGGGAGCGCGGCCCATAATGAAAGCGCATGTGGATCGTCCGCATCGCCCTGACCCGGCCCTACACGTTCATCGTGATGGCGCTGGTGCTGCTCATCCTCGGGCCGCTGGCAATCGTCCGCACGCCGACTGACATCCTCCCCGACATCGACATCCCGATCGTCGCGATCGTCTGGAACTACGGCGGCCTCTCGGCCGACGAGATGTCCACTCGCATCGTCTACAACGTCGAGCGATCGCTCACGACGACGGTGAACGACATCGAGCACATCGAGTCGCAGTCGTTGAGCGGGGTCGGCCTGATCAAGGTGTTCTTCCAGCCGTCGGCGAAGATCGAGATGGCGGTCGCGCAGGTGACCGCCATCATGCAGACGCAGGTCCGGCAGCTGCCCCCCGGCACGACGCCGCCGCTCGTGATCGTCTACAACGCGTCGAGCGTGCCCGTCCTCCAGCTGGCGCTGTCGGGCAAATCACTCTCGGAGCAGCAGCTCTACGACTTCGGCTTCAACTTCATCCGCACGCAGCTCGCGACGGTGCAGGGCGCCGCGATCCCGCTGCCGTATGGCGGCCGGCAGCGGCAGGTTCAGGTCGATCTCGATCCCCACGCCCTGCAGGCGAACAACCTCACGCCCGTGGACGTCGTGACGGCCGTCGGCGCACAGAGCCTGATCCTCCCCGCCGGGACCTCGAAGATCGGCACGCGCGAGTACGACGTGGACATCAACGGATCCGCGCGCACGATCGACGAGCTGAACGACCTGCCCATCAAGGTCGTCAACGGCTCGCCAGTCTACATCCGCGACGTCGCGCACGTGCGCGATGGCTCGCCCCCGCAGACCAACCTGGTCAGAGTCGACGGCCAGCGCTCGGCCCTGCTGATCGTCCAGAAGAACGGGAACGCGTCGACGCTGCAGATCGTGTCGCAGATCAAGGAGATGCTGCCGCGCGCGCTGGCGACGCTGCCGCCAGGGCTGGACGTCAGACCGCTTGCCGATCAGTCGCTGTTCGTCCGCGCCGCCATCGACGGCGTCATCCGGGAGGCCGGCGTCGCCGCGGGCCTGACCGCGCTGATGATCCTGCTGTTCCTCGGCAGCTGGCGCAGCACCATCATCATCTCCATCTCGATTCCGCTGTCGATTCTCGCCTCCATCATCACCTTCAGCGCTCTGGGCGAGACGATCAACATCATGACGCTTGGCGGCATGGCCCTCGCCGTCGGCATCCTGGTGGACGACGCGACAGTGGCCATCGAGAACATCAGCACGAACCTGGAGGAGGGCAAGCCGCTCGAGCAGGCCATCCTCGACGGCTCGCAGCAGATTGCGGTGCCGGCGTTCGTCTCGACGATCTGCATCTGCATCGTGTTCGTGCCGTTGTTCTTCCTCACCGGCGTGGCGCGCTACCTCTTCGTGCCGCTCGGCGAAGCCGTGGTCTTCGCGATGCTGGCGTCGTACGTGCTGTCGCGGACGCTGGTGCCGACGCTGGCGATGTATCTGCTGCGCGGGCACGAGCACGACATCGACGTGCACTCGCAGTCGAGCCGCCATCTGCTGGCGCGCCTGCAGTACCGGTTCGAGCGCGGGATTCAGCGCACTCGCGACGCGTACCAGCGGCTGCTCGAAGTCATCGTCGCGCGGCGGGCGGTCTTCGTGACCGTGTCGCTCGTCTTCTGCCTGGCGTCGCTGGTCCTCGCGAAGTGGGTGGGCGAAGACTTCTTCCCGTCGGTGGACAGCGGCCAGTTCCGGCTGCACCTCCGCGCGCCGACCGGCACGCGGCTCGAGGAGACGGCCGCTCTCTGCGAGGAGGTGGATGGGGTCATCCGCGAGCGAGTGCCGGCCGAGCATCTCGGCACGATCATCGATAACGTCGGCCGTCCGACCAGCGGCATCAACCTGACCTACAGCACGTCGGCCCCGATCGGCCCGGCCGACGCGGACATCCTGGTGAGCCTGCGGGGCGACCACGAGCCGAGCGAACGATACGTGCACGATTTGCGCATCATGTTGAACTCGCGCTTCCCGGGCGTGACGTTCTCGTTCCTCCCGGCCGACATCGTGACGCAGATCCTGAACTTCGGCCTGCCGGCGCCGATCGACGTGCAGGTGCTCGGCGGAAATCACGAGGCCAGCGGCGCGGTCGCGGCCACGCTGCTCACCCGCATCAACCAGATCCCAGGCATCGTGGACCTCCACGTGCACCAGCCGGCCGATCAGCCGAAGCTGCACATCAACGTCGATCGCACGCGGGCCGCCGACCTCGGCATGACGCAGCGTGACGTCGCGAACAACCTGCTGATCTCGCTGAGCGGCAGCGCGCAGACCACGCCCACCTTCTGGTTGAACCCGGCCACCGGCGTGTCGTATCCGGTGGCGACGATGACGCCGGAATACCGGATGAATTCGCTGGGCGATCTCGCCGGCATTCCGCTGCCGGGCGATCGCCCGCAGATTCTGGGCGCGCTCGCCACCTTCGAGCGGGGCTCCGGCAGTTCGGTCGTGTCGCACTACGACGTCCAGCCCGTCATCGACCTCTACGGATCGGTGCAGGGGCGCGATCTCGGGAGCGTGGCGCGCGAGATCACCCGCATCGTCGACGAGACGCGGCCGACGCTGCCACGGGGGACGCGGCTTGCCGTCCGCGGGCAGATCGAGACGATGCAGTCGTCGTTCACGGGCCTGCTCTCCGGGCTGGCGCTCGCGATTCTGCTCGTCTACCTGCTGATTGTCGTGAACTTCCAATCCTGGACCGATCCCTTCATCATCATCTCGGCGTTGCCCGCGGCGCTGGCCGGGATCGTCTGGATGCTGTTCCTGACGGGCACGACGCTCAGTGTTCCTGCCCTGACCGGTGCCATCATGTGCGTAGGCGTCGCCACGGCGAACAGCATCCTCGTGGTGAGCTTCGCGAAAGATGAGCTGGAAGCCGGGCGCGGCGCCGTCGAGGCCGCCGTGCAGGCCGGCTTTGCGCGATTCCGGCCCGTGCTGATGACTGCGCTCGCGATGATGATCGGCATGGTCCCCATGGCGCTGGGCCTTGGGGAAGGCGGCGAGCAGAATGCCCCGCTCGGAAGGGCCGTCATCGGCGGGCTCGCGCTGGCCACGCTGGCGACGCTTTTCTTCGTCCCGTCCGTCTTCGCGATGCTGCACCGGCATCGAATGGAGAAGTGAGCACCCGGATGTCCGCGAACGGTCAGGAATCCTCGCACCGCACCGCGCTCTCGCTGGTCGCGATTCTGGTCATCGCGCTCGTCGCGCTCGCCGTCTGGGGCATCTCCGGACGCGCGCGGGCCCTGGCCGACGTCACGCGCGAGACCGAGCAGCTGGCGGTGACCAGTGTGGCCGTCGTCCGTCCGACGCGCGGCGCCAGCCAGCAGGAGATCGTGCTGCCGGGCAACGCGCAGCCGCTGGCCGACGCGCCGATCCTGGCGCGGACCGACGGCTACCTCCGCAAGTGGTACGTGGACATCGGCGCGCGCGTGAAGGCGGGGCAGCTGCTCGCGGAGATCGACACCCCCGAGGTGGATCAGCAGCTCGCGCAGGCGCGCGCGGACCTCGCGCAGTCCGAAGCCAACCTGCATCTCGCGGAGACGACGGCGCGACGCTACGACGGGTTGATGCAGTCGGACTCGGTCTCGCGGCAGGACTACGACAACGCCAGGGGCAATCTCGAGTCGCGCCGCGCGACGGTGGAGTCGTCGCGGTTCAACGTGAAGCGCCTCGTGCAGCTCACGGACTTCAAACAGATTCGCGCGCCGTTTGACGGCGTGATCACCGCGCGAAACATCGACGTCGGCGCGCTCGTCACGGCCGGCGCCAGCGCGAAGGAGCTCTTCCACATCGCGTCGGTGACGAAGCTGCGCGTCTTCGTCAACGTGCCGCAGGTCTACTCACCGCAGACGACGCCTGGACTGACGGCGGATCTGACGTTCCAGCAGTATCCGGGGCGCCGGTTCACCGGGACGCTCGTGCGCAGCTCGGAGTCGATCGACCAGGCCTCGCGGACGCTACTCGTCGAGATCGACGTCGACAACCCGTCGGGCGAGCTTCTGCCCGGGTCCTACGTGCAGGCGCATTTGAAGCTCGCGGCGAGCCAGGCCACCGTGCGGGTGCCGGTCAACGCGCTGCTGTTCCGCAGCCAGGGTGCGCAGGTCGCCACCGTGGACCGCGACAACAAGGTGCGCCTGCAGAAGGTGAACATCCAGCGCGATCTGGGGACCGAGCTGGAAGTCGCGAGCGGTCTCTCCGGGGACGAGCAGGTCGTCGTCAACCCGCCGGATTCGATCGCTGAAGGCCAGACCGTCCGCGTGGTGACGTCCTCGCCTGCGGCGCCCGGCCGGGCGCCAAGCCGCTGACGGCGGGCCAGATAGCGGCCAGGGCTCCCGAGGCTGCGTCCTGGCCCCGATCCCCGGCTCCTGACCCCGTCCCACGCCCCCCGGCCACCCCCCCTTGGCCATCGTCTAAGCTGGTAGAAGGCTTCCGCCGCACGCCCCGAAGCCGGGCGCGGCGCACACACCCCGGGGAACGTTGGCCGGCCACGAGCTGATGACGCGGACCGACGAGGAACTCGTCGCGCGTTCAATCGACGGCGACACAGACAGCTTCAACCAGCTCGTACTGCGCTGGGAGCGGCCGATCTATGCCTTGGCATACCGCGTCATCGGGCGTGAAGAAGAGGCCCGGGACGTCGTTCAGGAAACCTTCCTCCGGGCGTTCCGCGGCATCAAGAACTTCCGGGGCCAGGCGAAGTTCTCGTCCTGGGTCTACCGGATCGCGCTGAACCTCTGTCGCGACTGGATCCGGCGCGAGCGCCGCGCGCCGATCCAGGCCACGCCGGAGGGTATCGACCTCGTCGAGCTCGCTGCCGAACAGGGGCCCGTCGAGTCGATTGAAACGCTGGTGGCGCGCCACGACCTGAGCAAGATCGTCGCCCAGGCGATGGCGCTGCTCCCGGATGAGCAGCGGACCGCGATCATCCTGAAGGAGTACCACGGCCTGACCTTCCAGGAGATCGCGGACATGCTCGAGTGCCCGTTGAGCACCGTGAAGACGCGGTTGTATCAAGGGCTGACGGTGTTGCGGACGCAGCTGCGCGAACGCGGCGTCGAGCACGTGTTCGGCCACAGCACGGGGCGGCGGCTGCGGGCCGGCAACGGATAGGCGCCGACGGACCGGCGGCTCGCCGGGGATCGACGACGGACGACGTGTGAGTTTCGAGGATGCGATGTGTGACAAGGAACTGCTGGTTGGGTACCTCTACGAT
>JBKPSY010000289.1:0-27011 GCA_046735235.1 Acidobacteriota bacterium
CCCGGCGCGCGGCCTTCCTGGCTGGCGCGCGCTTGGCGACCCGTCGGCGCGCGACGCGGGCGGCTCGGGCCGGACGCCCGGATTTCCGCCCTTTTCGGGAGGTCCGGGCCTGCCCGCGCGGCGCCGATTTCTTCGTCGCGCTGGTTTTCCTCGCCTTCCGTGCCTTCCTTGGCGTCCCGGCCGCCTTCTTTGCCTTCCTGGCCTTCGTTGCCTTCCTCGCCGTCGCGGCGGCGGAAGCCTTCCTGGACAGTGCTCGTCTGGGCCTCTTGGCCATACGGCGCCCTTTCAGCGGTCAGCGGGGAGACATTGACAGCGCGTCGATAAGTGTCGTATCTTCTAGTGCTTATCCTAATTCAGCCGGCCCCAGTTTACGAGCGGGCGCGCGGGCTGTCCATGGACATGCACAATCCGGGGCAGCCGGTCCCCGACACCAACGCCGGCAATCGATCGATCGAGGAGGACTTGCACGGCATGTCGAACGTTGAACAAGAGTCGCAGACCCCTGCGGCAGTATCCCCCGGCAACGGGACCACTGGAGGAGACGCCACAACCATCCGTCCGAAAGCGCCGAGCTACGACGACGATGCGGTGGATCCGCAGGAATACGCTCGTCTTCTGGACCTTTACGATAACAGCTTCCGCCACATCGCGGAAGGCGAGGTCGTCAAGGGCACGGTGCTGAAAGTCACCGAGACGGAAGTGGTGGTGGACGTCGGGTTCAAGTCGGAGGGCATCATCGCTGTCGATGAGTTCCTCGACGAGAACCGCCAGGTCATCGTGCAGCCGGGGGATGTCGTCGACGTCCTGCTCGAGCGCACCGAAGATCGTGAAGGCTACGTTGTCCTCTCCCGCGAAAAAGCGGAGAAGATGAAGATCTGGGACGAGGTCGAGAAGGCCTACTCCGAGAGGAAGGTCGTCGTCGGTCGCGTCATCGAGCGCATCAAGGGCGGGCTCGCCGTGGACATCGGCGTGCGCGCGTTCCTCCCCGGCAGCCAGATCGACGTGCGCCCCGTGCGCAACCTCGACGCGCTGAAGGGCCAGGACCTCCGGATGCGCGTCATCAAGGTCAACAAGAAGCGCGGCAACATCGTCCTGTCGCGCAAGGTGCTTCTCGAAGAGGAGAACGCCGAGAAGAAGAAGCACACGCTCGAGACGCTGGCCGAGGGCAAGGTGCTGCGCGGCGTGGTCAAGAACATCACCGACTACGGCGCCTTCATCGACCTCGGCGGCATCGACGGCCTGCTGCACATCACCGACATGTCGTGGGGCCGCGTCGGACATCCGTCCGAAGTGCTGAAGGTCAATGACGAAATCGACGTCATCGTCCTGAAATACGACCCGGCCACCGAGCGCGTCTCGCTCGGGCACAAGCAGCTGGTCGCCGATCCGTGGTCGGCGGTCGCCGAGCGGTATCCGGTCGGCATGCGCGTGAGCGGCAAGGTCGTCAGCCTGACCGACTACGGCGCCTTCATCGAGCTCGAGCCGGGCGTCGAGGGCCTGATCCACGTCAGCGAGATGTCGTGGAGCAAGCGCGTCAAGCACCCGTCGAAGATCCTGAACGTCGGCGACTCGGTCGACGCGATGGTGCTCGGCGTGGATGCGACGGCGCGGCGGATTTCTCTCGGCCTCAAGCAGGTCGAGCAGAACCCCTGGCACGACCTGGCCGAGAAGTACCCGGTCGGCACGCGCATCAAGGGGAAGGTCCGCAACCTCACCGAGTTCGGCGCGTTTGTCGAAGTCGAGGAGGACATCGACGGCCTGATCCACATCTCGGACATGTCGTGGAGCAAGCGCGTCAAGCACCCGTCGGAAGTCCTGAAGAAGGGCGACGTGGTGGACGCGATGGTGCTCAACATCGACGCCGAGAACCAGCGGCTGTCGCTCGGCCTCAAGCAGCTCGCGACCGACATCTGGGACGACTTCTTCTCACGTCACCATGTGGGCACCATCGTCGAGGGCAAGGTCGTGCGCATGACCAACTTCGGCGCGTTCGTCGAGCTCGACGAAGGCATCGAGGGCCTGATCCACGTGTCGGAGTTCGACGACACGCACGGGCAGGAGAAGGTCGAGCTCGTCGTCGGCGAAACCTACCAGATGAAGATCATCAAGCTGAGCCCCGCCGAGCGAAAGATCGGGCTGAGCATCCGGGCGCTGAAGTCCGATGAATACCGTACGGACTGGGAGCACTATCAGGAGAGCGCTGGCACCGGCGAAGCCACGCTCGGGGATCACATCCGGTTCAAGAGCTAGCGACGTCGTGGCGGGCGGCGGGTAGCGGGCAGCGGGCAGGATCGACACCGCGCTGCCAGCCGCCTGCCGCCTGCTGCCAGCTAACTGAGGCAGCCAATGACAAAGGCAGAGCTTGTCGAGGAAGTCTCCCGGGTCTCGGATCTCACCAAGAAACACTCCGAACTGATCGTCGATACCGTCTTTACCAGCATCATCGACGCCCTGCAGCGTGGCGAGAAGATCGAGCTGCGCGGCTTCGGCAGCTTCCGCCTGCGCCAGCGCGAGCCCCGCAAGGGCCGCAACCCCAAGACCGGCGACAAGGTGGACGTCCCGCCGAAGAAAGTTCCGTACTTCAAGCCGGGCAAGGAACTGAAAGAGCTGATCAACAAGGAGCCGCTGCCGCCGCGTGAAGGGGCGGAAGGGCCCGCCGCTAACGCCGAGGGCGCCCTCGATTGACGGTTGCAGGTTGCGGGTTGCGGGTTGAACTGCGAGAATCGGCAGCCAACTGTCAACCGGCAATCCGCAATCAACAATGGAACGGCTGTTCTCTCCCTGGCGTCTCGCGTACGTGACCGGCGCAGCGTCGCCCCCCCAGCCTGACTGCATCTTCTGCCAGGCGGCCGATCACGCGTTTCAATCGGATCTCGTCGTCGCCCGCGGCCAGACCTCGTTCGTCATCCTGAATCTGTTTCCCTACAACAGCGGCCACCTGATGGTGGTGCCCAATCGGCATGTCGCGTCGCTGTCGGCGCTCGACGCCGACGAGCGCGCCGAGATCATGACGCTGACGGCGGTGGCGGAGCAGGCCGTCACGGAGGTCTACGTCCCGCATGGGCTGAACGTCGGCATCAACCTCGGGAAGGCCGCCGGCGCCGGCGTTGCGGACCACCTGCACGTGCATGTCGTCCCGCGCTGGAGCGGGGATACGAATTTCATGTCGGTGGTTGGCGACGTCCGCGTGCTCCCGGAAGAAGTACCGGTGAGTGCGACGAGGCTGCGGCCGGTGTTTCAGAGGTTGATGGTTGCGGATTGATGGTTGCGGGGTTACCGTTCGTCTGTAGCGCAGGCCTTCAGGCCTGCTGACGGAGCGTTCGCATGCGACGAGGGTTGCTGGTTCTCATGCTCGTGTTGATTGCGGCTGCGCCGCACGCCGCTTCGCCGATCAAGATCATGCTGCTCGACGGCGAAAGCGGTGGCCCGTGGCACAAGTGGCAGCTGACGACGCCCGTGCTGAAGAAGATCCTCGAGGAGCCCGGGCTGTTCCAGGTCGACGTCGTGACGGCGCCGCCGGCGGGCGGCGACTTCAGCGCGTTCGCGCCGAAGTTCTCCGACTACAAGGCCATCGTCTTCAACTACGACGCGCCGAACGACCGCTGGTCAGACGCGCTGAAGAAATCCTACGAGGACTACGTCTCGGCCGGCGGCGGCATGGTGAGCGTGCACGCGGCCAACAACGCCTTTGCGGGCTGGGACGCGTACAACAAGATGATCGGCATCGGCGGCTGGCGAGGCCGGACCGAGAAAGACGGCCCGTACTGGTTCTGGAAGGACGGCGCGCTCGCCTCCGACCCGTCGGCGGGCCCTGCGGGCAGCCACGGGCAGCGCACGCCGTTTCTCGTCACCGTTCGGGACGCGTCGCATCCGATCCTGCGCGGCCTGCCGGCGACGTGGATGCACCAGGGCGACGAACTCTACGCCCGGCTCCGCGGGCCCGGTCCGAAGGACGTGCTCGCGACCGCGTTCTCGGATCCCGCGAATTCCGGCAGCGGCCGAGACGAGCCGATGCTGATGGCCAACGCTTTCGGCAAGGGACGCATCTTCCACACGACGCTCGGCCACGACATCAACGGCCTCAGCTCGGTGGACTTCGTCGTCACGCTGCAGCGCGGCACGGAGTGGGCCGCGACTGGCAGCGTGACGCAGAAGGTGCCGGCGAACTTCCCGACGGCGACGAGCGTGAGCTATCGCACGGACCTGGCGTCGATGGACCCCGGCTATAAGAAGGGGCTCAACGGCCTCGACAAATAGCGGGGCCCACCACGGACTCAGGATCACGTCGGAGAGGTCATCAGGTCCGAACGTGCACGAAACAGGCGGTCCGCCCCCGGTCGCCTTGATGGCCGAAATATAGCCGTGGTGTTCGAGGTCGTATACCAGGCTGCCGTCCGTGTCCTTCTTGATCTTCGTCCTGCCCGTGACCTTCGTCTTGTTTCCAGTGGCCTGAATCGTGACTTCGTTCGTCGCTGTGCCGTCATCAGATCTGTAGATGAACGTCACCTTCTTCCTGGTCGCGAGCAGCGGGCACTCCGAGGTGTTGTTCGCTGCTTTGAGCCCCAAGGCTTTTTGTGAACCGGCGTGGTGCGCGAGTATGCACGCGAAGCTCGGCAGTAGTGAGGACCCCGAGGAACCCGATGTCCGCCTCCATCTTCTGTGACCCGCCGCTGGCCGCGCACATCGACCGCGCCGAAGCGCGGATGTGCGCCGAGTTCGCCCACCTGGTGGCCTCGCGTTCGCCGGGAGCGCGAGTGACCACGATGCCGCTGGCGGGCGGTCTGGCCGTCTACGCGGGCCCCGGGGCGCCGATGAACAAGGTCATCGGCCTCGGCCTCGGCGATGCGCTGGACGCAGGCGCGCTGTCAGAGGTGGAAGCCGAGTGGGATTCGCGGTGTGAGCCGGTGCGCGTGGAGCTCTCGACATTGGACGATGGGGCGGCGGCGCGGCTGCTGACGGGCCATGGCTACCGCCTCCTCGGGTTTGAGAACGTGCTCGGCCGTCGCATCGAGGCCTCGGCAGCTGCGGACGCCGGAGTCGCCGGCGCGGAGATCGTCACCATCGGCGACGAAGATCTCGAGCGGTGGATCCAGATCACGCTCGACGCGTTTGCCCAGCCGGACAAAGGGCCGCTCCCCACAGAGACGCACTCGCAGGACGAACTGGCCGCTGTGTTTCGCGACATCTCACGGATGTCGGGTGTGACGCGCTACCTCGCGCGCGTGGACGGCGAGGCGGCGGCAGCAGCGAGCGTGCGGATCGACGGCCGTCTCGCGCAGCTCACCGGCGCGGCCACACTGGCGCCGTTCAGGCGCCGCGGCCTGCAGACCGCCTTGACCGCGCGTCGCCTGGCCGACGCCGCGCGCGCCGGATGCGATCTTGCTGTCGTCACGACGAATCCTGGGTCGAAGTCTCAGCAGAACGCCCAGCGGCACGGATTCGAGCTGCTGTATTCGAGAGCGATATTGGTCAAGTAAGATCGCAGGGTGTCGGCCGCAGTGTGCAACGTGCAGAGGGTAGTGTGCAGGGTGCAGGGTCATGTATCTCGCGCTGACTGACGAGCAGGAAGCCGTTCGTGCCGCCGCCGACGCGTTCGCGCGCGAGGTCGTGACGCCCGAGGCGGCACGCATCGACGAGACCGGCCTCTTCCCGTCGACGGTGATCCAGAAGGCCGCGTCGAACGGCTACCTCGGCCTGCGGGTGCCGAAAGCCTTTGGCGGACGGGAGCTCGATCACGTCAGCTACACGCTGACGATCGAGGCGATCGCGCGGGGCAGCGCCACGGTGGCGGTCATCCTCGCCGTCCAGAACTCGCTCGTCGCCGAAGTCATCGCGCGTGCCGGCAGCGACCCGCAGCAGAAGCAGTGGCTGCCTCGGCTCGCTTCTGGTGAGACCATCGGCGCATTCGCGTTGTCCGAAGCGGACGCCGGCACCGACGCGGCGAACCAGCAGACCGTCGCGGCTCGCGTCGACGGCGGCTATCGCCTCGATGGACGCAAGGTATGGGTCGCCAACGGCGAGACGGCGGGCCTCGCGATCGTGTTCGCGGCGACCGAGCCCGGCGCGCGCGGGCGTGGCATCTCGGCGTTTCTCCTGCCGCTCGATCGCGCGGGCGTTCGACGCGAGCCCGGCGTCGACTCGCTCGGCGTCCGTGGTCTGGGCTGCGTGGATCTGGTCCTGACCGAGGTCGTCGTCTCGGAGGATGAACGACTGGGCGCCGAGAACCAGGGCTTCGCGATCGCGCGTCAGGCGCTGGACGGCGGGCGTGTCGCCATCGCCGCGCAGGCGCTGGGCGTGGGCCAGGCGGCGCTGGATGAAGCGATCGCCCACGCGAAGACGCGGCAGACCTTCGGGCGGCCGATCGCGGAATACCAGGCGGTGCAGTGGTTCCTCGCCGACATCGCCACCGAGCTGGAAGCCGCGCGGATGCTGACGCTCAAGGCCGCCGCCGCTGCGGATCTCCCCGATCCATACGGCCCCGAAGCCGCGATGGCGAAGCTGGCGGCGTCAGAGGCGGCGCATCACGCGGCCGACAAGGCCATGCAGGTGCTGGCGTCCGCTGGCTATCGGCGTGGGTCGGTGGCGGAGCGGTTGTTCCGCGACGCGAGAGCCACGGAGATCTACCAGGGCACCTCAGAGGTGCAGCGAATGATCATCGCCGCGGACGTGCTTTCGCGCTGACGTCACGCCGGGGCTGAAGCCCCGGCCTACTGCAGGAGCGCCTTCGCGATCGTCTGCAGCTGCAGGTTCGACGTCCCCTCGTAGATCTGCCCGATCTTCGCGTCGCGATACAGCTTCTCGACCGGATAGTCCTTGACGAAGCCGTAGCCCCCGAACAGATTGACTGCAAGCGACGCCGTGCGCTCGGCGGCTTCCGAGGCGTGCAGCTTGCACATTGCGGCTTCCGTGAGAAACGGCTTGCCGGCATCTCGCAGCCGCGCCGCGTTGTAGACCAGCAGCCGCGCCGCCTCGACGTCCGCGGCCGCGCGCGCCAGTTGGAACTGCACGCCCTGAAAGTCGGCGACCGCCTTGCCGAACTGCTTCCGCTCTTTCGTGTATCGCACCGAATGATCCAGCGCCGCCTGCGCGATGCCGAGCATCTGCGCGCCGATGCCGATGCGGCCCTCGTTGAGCGTCTCAATGGCCACCTTGTAGCCCTTGCCGATCTCCCCGAGCACGTTGGCGCGCGGCACGCGGCACCCCTCGAAGAGCAGCTCGCACGTGCTGCTCGCGCGGATCCCGAGCTTGTCTTCTTTCTTGCCGACGGTGAACCCGGGTACGCCTCGCTCGACGAGGAACGCCGTGATGCCGCGATAGCCCGCCGACGCATCCACGGTCGCAAAGACGATGAAGAGGCCCGCTTCGTTGGCGTTGGTGATCCACAACTTGTGGCCCGTCAGCACGAAGGCATCGCCAGACTCGGCCGCGCGGGTCTGGAGCGCGAAGGCGTCGCTCCCCGAGCCAGCCTCCGATAAGGCGTAGGCGCCGACGGTGCCGTCCGCAAGCATCGGCAGGAATCGCGCGCGCAAATCTTCGCTGCCCCACCGCGCAATGGCGTTGATGACCAGCGTGTTCTGCACGTCCACGAGGACGCCCACCGACGCGTCCACGCGCGCGAGCGCTTCCACCGCCAGCACAGAATGGAAGAACGACGCGCCCGCGCCGCCGAGCTGTTCAGGCACTTCGATGGCCATCACGCCGAGGTCGAAGAGCTTCCGGATGAGCTCGGGCGGAAACTTCGCCTGCTCGTCCATCTCCCGGACGTGCGGCGCGATTTCCCTGGCGGCGAACTCGAGCACCGACCGGTAGAACAGGCTTTCGTCGTCGGAAAGGACCGTCAGCGGGGCCGGATGAGTTGATAGGTGCATGGGTGTATGGGTGCATGGGGAACAGCGCTCCCATGGACCTATTCACCCATGGACCCATGGACCCAGCAAATCGTAACCCCTAAAGCCCGGCCCGGCCGCGCGACGTCTAATCCGCAGGTATCATCGAACCAGGACCCATCATGCCGCCTCGCTATCTGCTGCTCTCCGCGCTCCTCGCCGCCGCGGTCGGGTCGGTTTCGCTCGCGGCCCGTCAGGCGCCCGCGCCCGCTCCGCCACAGCAGCAGCCACCCGCGCCGGCCCCAGCGCAGGGCCAGCCCGCGGCGCAGCCGGCCACCGATCAGGCTCCGCCGGCGCAGCCGACGTTCCGCGCCGGCATCAACCTCATTCGGGTCGACTGCATCGTCACCGACAAGAAGGGGCAGGCAGTGACGGACCTGCAGCAGGGCGACTTCCAGGTGTGGGAGGACGGGGCGCCGCAGGAAGTGACGTCGTTCAAGTTGTTCAAGATCGACGCGCTGAACCAGACGACGCCCGCGCGGCCGATTCGAACGACCTTCGACGAAGAGTCCGAGGCGCAGCGCCCGGACGTGCGGCTCTTCTCGTTTTTCCTGGACGACTATCACGTGCGCCGAGGCAACGCGATGCGCGCGCGCATCGATCTCGCCCACTTCGTCCGCAACGAAGTCGCGCCGCAGGACATGGTCAGCATCATGTACCCGCTCGAGCCGCTCGACGCGGTGGTGCTGAGCCGCGATCACGAGAATCTCGCGCGGGCGCTCGAGCGGTTCGACGGGCGCAAGTACGACTACACCCCGCGCAACCAGTACGAGGACGAGTACGCGAGCTATCCGACCCAGACCATCGAGCAAATCCGTCTCGACGTCTCGCTGTCCGCGATCAAGGGATTGATCATCAGGCTGGGCGGCCTGCGCGAGGGCAAGAAGGCGCTCGTGCTTGTCAGCGAGGGCTACTCCAACTACATCCCGCCGCAGATGCAGAGTATGAACGGGCAGATCCGGGGCCAGGGCAACGCGGCATACAACGACCCGTTCGCCGGCGACGGCCAGCAGCAGCAGACGCTCCGCTTCTTCGGCGAGGCCGAGATGATGGGGCGCCTGAAGGACATCTACGACCTGGCGAACCGCTACAACGTCTCGATCTACGCGCTCGACCCGCGCGGCCTGGCGGCGTTCGAACAGGACATCGACGAGGGCGGCGCCGGGATCAGCCTCACGACCGACAAGGAAATGCTGCGGATGACGCTGACGTCGCTGCAGGTGCTCGCCGACAACACCGATGGCCGCGCGATCGTAAACAAAAACGATCTCGCCAGCGGCATGCGGCAGATCCTCCGCGATCAGAGCGCCTACTACCTGCTCGGCTACAACTCGAGCAAGGCGCCCGTGGACGGCAGGTTCCACGAGATCAAAGTCAAGGTGAAGCGCCCCGGCCTCGACGTCCGCGCCCGCAAGGGCTATGTCGCCTTCAATCCCGAGGACCTCAAGAAGGCGCTCGCGCCGCCAAAGGACGATCGTCCGAAGGACGTCGACCTGGCCCTGGCGTCCATCGTGACGCCGGCCGCTCGCGGGGACTTCATCCACTCGTGGATGGGGATGTCGCGCGGATCCAACGGCAAGACGAAAATCACCTATGTGTGGGAACCGGCGACGCCTGGCACGGCACACCAGACGGCCTCGCGCGTTCAGCTGACGGTGATTGGCCCCGACGGCACGCCGTTTTTCAGGGGCAGCAGCCCTCAACCCGGCTCCGCGCCGTCCTCCGGGATGGTCGACATCTCCGGGCCGTCGACGCCGGCGCCGTCGGCCGCGGCGGTCGCCCGCGCCGGGCGCGTCGTCACGTTCGAAGTCCCGCCCGGCCCGGTCCAGATGAAGGTTCGCGTGCAGGATGCCGGCGACATGGAGCTGGACAGCGACTCGCGCCAGTTCTTCGCACCCGACCTGACGACGCCCGACGTGCGCTTGAGCACACCGGCGGTCTATCGCGCGAGAACGGGACCAGAAGCGGAGAAGATCCTGAACGATCCCGGCGCCGTGCCCGCGATCGCGCGCGAGTTCCGCCGCACCGAGCGGCTCGTCGTGCGGGCGCAGGCCTATGGGCCTGGCACCGAAGTGCCGGACGTCACCGCGCGCATCCTGAATCGCTCGGGCGACAAGGTCGAGGACCTGCCGTTCACGCCCGACCCGGCGACGGGCCTCGTCAACGTACCGGTGCCGCTTGCGAACCTCGCGCCCGGCGAGTATCTCGTGGAGCTGAAAGCGAAAGGGAAGGGCGGGGAAGCCAAGCAGCTCGTCGCGTTCCGCGTGACGTCGTAGCCGTATCGTCGGGTGCGACGCAAGGCGCACTTCAGCTGCGCCAGAACCCGACGACGTCAGGCGTAGACGCCGAAGCCGAACAGCGAGAGCACCGCGAACAGCTCCTCGACCGCGTCGCTGTCGCGATCGAGTCGGATGGTCGTCGACCAGCGTCCGGGCGACGACATCCGAAGGGCTGGGAGCAGGCGCGCCTCGTTGATCCGATCCGCCGTTTGCGAGTTGCGTCCGACGAGGTCCAGCTCGGCCCGGGGCGCCTTGCCATCGAACGAGAATTCCAGCCCCGTCGCATCTTCCGAAATCACGCTCATCCCGGCCGAGTCACGATTCTCTTCGCCGTGCTTGTAGCGCCGATACCCGAAGAGGCGGCTCTTCGCGAACGCGACTGCGTCGAGCCCATCGGGCGCCGGCGGCTTCAGGTCCGGCTG
The DNA here is from genome assembly GCA_046735235.1 of Acidobacteriota bacterium. Lineage (GTDB taxonomy): Bacteria > Acidobacteriota > Vicinamibacteria > Vicinamibacterales > JAENWD01 > JAENWD01. The sequence continues at coordinate 10,588 of JBKPSY010000289.1, forward strand.
CGAGAGCTCCGCGGTCACCATCTGGCAATCGTGCTGGTTGTCGGAGACCACCAGGTAGGGGCCGCGGATTTCCATGGCGACGAACGCGAATGGCGTCGGATGGCCCTCCGAGGGCGGTGACGTCCATGTCCACGCCGTGCCGTCGCCCGTGCGCTTCAGGACGGGGCTGACGCCGCCGGCAAACGACATCAGCGCCCCGGAATGCTTCAGCAGAAAGACCGCGGTGGACCGTGACCGCACGTCGCCACCGGTGGCCTCGCCTGGCGGCAGCTGAAAGTCCGTGGCGCCGATCAGCACCCAACTGCTGTCATGCCAGATCCGGCTGGCGTACGCGGCGCCCAGGCTGCCGAGTCCGTAGCGGACGACGGCGAACGGGGCGCCGAGCACGCGGGCGACATCACGCGGCACTTCGTGCGGCGTCTCGACGCCCTCGGCGAGCCCGGCGTCGGCCGCAAACACGGTCTCGAACCGTCCGCTCAGTACGCCGAGGACCTCCTGCCGCGCCTTCTGATGGTGATGGCTGCGGATCGCGCCGAGGCTGCTCGCCCCGAGGGCGACGGCGGCGAACGCGGTCAGGAGTCTCGGCGACGTGGTCATCAGGTCAGTGCATCGCCTTGGCGATTGCCGCTTCTGCCAGCGGCGCCATCTGCGCGTAGCCCAGCGCATTCGGATGCAAGTCGTCCTCGCTGAACTCTGCCTTCAGCATACCGCGCGCGTCGGAGACCCCGGGCGCATAGTCGAGGAAGACGTGGCCGTGCGCGGCGGCGTACTGCGTAATCCACGCGTTGATCGCGGCGATTCGGGACATCGGCCGGCGGATCACCTGCGGCACCTGGTCGGGCTTCTGGTGGTAGTCGCTGATCGGCAGGATGCCGGCGAGCACCACTTTCACGCCGTTGGCGGCGGAGAGCTCGGCAATGGCCGCGATGTTCTGCTCGACATCCTCGTCGGACATCGGGCCGGTGTTGCCGGCGATGTCGTTGGTGCCGGCGAGCAGGACCATGACCTTCGGATGATGGGAGAGCACGTCGGGTCGCAGCCGGATCAGCATCTGCGGCGTCGTTTGGCCGCCGATGCCGCGGTTGACGTAGTGCCGCCCCGGGAAAAATCCGCCGCTGCCCTCGTCGTCCCAGCGATCCGTGATCGAGTCGCCGAGAAACACCACGGGCACGGTATCGCCGGCACGCTCGAGGTCGGCGTTGGCCTGACGATAGCGCGTGACGTTGGGCCAGTCGCGCAGGCGGGTATCGTTGGTCATCATGTCGCGAATCGCGCGCGCGACCTCGGGACAGTCGGGGACTGGCGGCGGGGGCGCCTGCGCGGTTTGCGCGGCCCCAGGGCTCGCGAGGCAAACCGCCAGAGCAGTCAGTGCCAACCCACGCCACACGTGCTTCGGTCCCATCGGCTCCTCCTTTGGAGGTGGGGGATTGTATCTGAGTGCGAATAGGGAATAGGGAATAGCGAGAGACAGCGCTGCCCGCTGCCCGCCGAGAGCCGCCAGCTACTGTTGCTGCTGTTGCTGCTGCTTCTGATTTTCGCGCTCGAGATCGGCGTCGGCAAGCGGCGCGACTTCCTGTTGCGCCCACTGCGGCTCGGGAAGCATCGGCTCGAGCCCCGTCGGCGCGTGGGATAGCGAAACCTCCACGGCGACGGCGAGGGCGCTCTTGGCGCCGCCCTTGTAGACGCCGCGCGTTGGCGGCACGTCGGCGTAGTCGCGGCCGACGGCCACACGGATGTGACGAAGTCCCGCCTCGACGTTGTTGGTCGGATCGAGGCCCACCCATCCCAGTCCAGGCAGCATCGCCTCGAGCCACGCGTGCGTCGCCGACGCAACGAGGTCAGCGCGATCGTCCTTAAGCCGTGGAGCGATGTAGCCGCTGACGTAGCGGCAGGGCACGCCCAGCCGGCGGCCCGCCGCGATCATGATGTGCGCGAAGTCCTGGCACACGCCGCGACGCGCCGCCAGCGCGTCGTCGATCGGGGAGTCCACGCGCGTGCTCTTGGGGACGTACTCGAAGTCGCGATGGACGGCGGCCATCAGCACGCGCATGACGGTAAGCGGATCGGCGGCCGCGCCGGTCGGCGTCCGGGCCGCGTCGGCATATGCCATCAGGGCCGGCGTCCACGCGGCGAAGTGGCTGGGCTGCAGGAAATCCCATTGCTCTCCACGCGCTGCGATCTGCTGCAGCTCTGCCCACGCCGACGAATCCACGGCAGCCGGAAGGGCGGGCGGCGGATCGATCTGTACCTGCGCCCGCGCGGTGATCGACAGTTCCGTGTGCCGGGGTGGCGTGTCGAAGTGGTGCACCGAGTTGCTCAGGCAGTCGAGGTACCCAAGCACACGCGTCCTGGGCGTGACGCCGAGCTCGAAGCGCAGGCATCGCTGCGTGCCTTCGCTGCGAGGCTGCATGCGCACTTCCATCAGGCTCTCGCTGACGGGCATGTCGTAGCTGAAGCGCGTGACGTGGCGAATCGAGTAGTAGGTGGGCACGACGTCAGGCCGACAGCGCCTGGTTGACCGGATAGCTGACGTACTGCTGGTGAACGGCGGCGCCAATCTGCCCGGCCTGGCGGACGATCGACTGGAGGTACTCGAGCAGGTTGCCGCTCATGATCTCATCGACCTGGCCGTAGTCGAGCGAGGCCAGCAGGCGGCCGGCCAGGCGCTCCGCGCGGCCGGGGCCGCGTCCCGTGAGCTGGGCGATGGTCTGCAGCGATGCCTGGATGTGTCGCGCCGAGTACCGCACCGACCGTGGGAATTGCGCGCTGAGAATCAGGAACTCGGCAATCCGATCCGACCGGAGGTCGGCGGTGTATTGCCGGCAGTACGCTTCGAACGCGCAGCACGAGCGCAGAAGGCCCACCCACTCGACGTACTCGCCGCCCACGCCCGTCGTCGAGGGGCCCGGCGGATCGCTGTAGTGGACTTCGAGCAGCGCCGCCGTTGCGCCGGCGCGCTCGACGTAGCGTCCGAGCTCGATGAAATGCCAGCCCTCGCCGTGCGTCATCGTCGCGTTCGTGATGCCCTGGAAGAGATGGACGCCCTCGATGACTGACATCAGGAAGTCGTGCGTGCGGCCGGTCCAGCCTGGATCGGGCGCGTCGCGTCTCACGGAGAGGAACAGGCGGTTGATCTGCTGCCACATCTCCGACGAGATTTGTTCGCGAACCTGTCGCGCGTTCTCGCGGGCGGCGGCGATCGACGCGGCGATCGAGTCGCGGTTCGCGAGGTCCAGCACCTGCCCGGTCGTCTGCACGGCCAGGTCGCCCTCGGAGGGCATGCTCGGCGGCATCCGCAGGCCGGCCAGCAGACGACCCCAGTGCCGCGCGGCATCGACCGGCGCGCGATCGAGCGTGAGGTACAGGTTGACGTTCACGAGCCGCGCTGTGTGCTCGGCGCGCTCGAGATAACGGCTCATCCAGTAGAGGCTGTCGGCGACTCGTGAAAGCATGCTTGGCGTGTCCGTGCTGCCAGCTGTCGGCTGTCAGCTGTCAGCTACCCGTTCAGCACCCAGGTGTCCTTGCTTCCGCCGCCCTGCGACGAGTTCACGACCAGCGAGCCCTTGCGCAGCGCGACGCGCGTCAGGCCGCCCGGCACGATCGTGACGCGATCGCCGCACAGGATGTACGGGCGCAGGTCCACGTGGCGTGCCTGCACCTGATCCTCGATGAAGCAGGGCGCCCGCGACAACGCCAGCGTCGGCTGCGCGATGTAGTTGCGCGGGTCGGCGTCGATGCGGTGCCGGAACTCGTCGCGCTCGGCCGCGGTGCTCTGCGGGCCGATCAGCATCCCGTAGCCGCCCGATTCGCCGACGGCCTTCACCACGACCTCGTCGAGGTGATCGAGCACGTAGGCGCGATCCTCGTCGCGGTGCAGCAGCCACGTGTCGATGTTCGCGAGGATCGGCTCCTCGGCCATGTAGAACCTGATGATGGCCGGGACGTAGGCATAGAGCGCCTTGTCGTCGGCGACGCCCGTGCCGACGGCGTTCGTGACCGCCACGTTGCCGGCTCGGAACGCGTTGAAGATCCCGGCCACGCCCAGCTGCGAGTCCGCGCGGAACGCCAACGGGTCCAGGAAGTCGTCGTCCACGCGCCGGTAGACGACGTCCACGCGGCGGGGGCCGCCGGTCGTCCGCATGTAGACGACGTTGTCGTGGACGAAGAGGTCGCGTCCTTCGACCAGCTCGATGCCCATCTGGCGCGCGAGGAAGGTGTGCTCGAAGTACGCCGAGTTGTAGACGCCAGGCGTGAGGAGGACGATCGTCGGATCGGGGCGATGGGCCGGCGCGAGGGACCGCAGCGTCGCCAGCAGCGCCTGCCCGTATTGATCCACCGGACGCACGTCGTAGCGATTGAACAGCGTCGGGAAGATGTTCTTGATCACCTGCCGGTTCGTCAGCATGTACGACACGCCGCTCGGCACGCGCAGGTTGTCTTCGAGCACCGCGAAGCGCCCGTCGGGCAGTCGCACGAGGTCCGTGCCGGCGACCGACACGTAGACGTCGCGGCGCACCGGCACGCCGCGCATCTCGCGGCGGTAGTGCCTGCAGCTGTAGATCAGCTCGCGAGGGACGATGCCCTCGGAGAGAATTCGGCCGTCGTTGTAGATGTCCTTCAGGAAGTGGTTGAGCGCCGTAATGCGCTGAGTCAGGCCGCGCTCGATGACGTCCCACTCGGCCGAGGTGAGAATCCGCGGCAGCAGGTCATACGGGAAGATGCGCTCGGTGCCTTCCTTCTGGCCGTAGACCGTGAACGTGATGCCCTGGTTCAGGAACGCGAGGTCGGCGGCGGACTGCCGTTGCCGGAGCTCGGTCGGGTCGACCGTGAGGAGCCGGTCGAACAGATGCGCGTACTGCGGGCGTGCCTGGCCGGCCGCGTCGAACATCTCGTCGTACGCGTGGTCCAAGAGGTATTCGCGGAACGGCGCCGTCTGGCCGAGCGCGCCGGAGCCCGTGCCCGTGCCTGGAACGACCGCCATGTCGCATAAGTAAAGGTGGTGCGAGGAGGGGTGTCAAGGACGGCCGGCAAGTGGTCCGTCCACAATCGGCGGTTCGGGTGGCATACTGGAGCCAGTGGCCTTCGAAGCGACCCTCGGCACGCTCTACCGCTGGGCGGACAAAGTGCTCCGGCTGGACGACACGCCGCCGCGGCTGGCTGCCGCGTACGCCTGGGGCATTACGGCCGGGTTCTCGCCGTTTTTCGGCATCCAGTATCTGGCCGCCTTCGCGGTGGCGATTGTCTTCCGGTTGAACAAGCTGCTGGTGCTGGCAGGTCTCTGCACGAACCTGCCGTGGATCATGGTGCCGTGGTACACCGCGACGACCGCGATTGCCGGCGCCGTGCTCGGCGTGCCGCTCCCCGCGGATCTGCGTGGCGAGTTCGTGTCGCTCTTCAGCCAGTCACTCCTGGCGCGGGGGTTCTGGGAACACCTATTTCACCTGGTGCGGCCGTGGCTGCTGCCGTTTCTGCTGGGGCCCACCGTCGGCGCGATTCTTCTCGGCATGGCCATCTATCCCGCGGCGCTGCTCGTGATGCTCGCGCGTCGCCGGCAGCGCGGGGACGAGGACTACGGACTCAGGACGACGGGGTCGAGGATGTAGGCTCTAGGCTCTGGGCTCTGGGTTTAGGGCCAGTCAATCACGAGCAGTAGGGCGGGGCTTCAGCCCCGCCACCGGTAGCCTGAGTCTGCAGTCCGCAGTCAGCCGCGTTTTTTCGCCACCGCAAGCAGCGAGCTGCCGAACGGCATCGGCAGCCATCTCACGACCGCCGCTTCGACGGCGAGCGCTCCCGACAACGTCGCGTTGATCGGAGCGGAGGGCATCCGGATGTCCGATTCTTCCGCACGCACGCCGGCCAGGCGCTGCGCGCCGCGCGCGGCCAGCATCAGGGGGAAGAGCACCGCATTGGTATAGGTGAGCCGCTCGATTACGAAGCCGGCCGCCTCGAGGCGCCGGCGCAGCATCGGCCGCGTGTATCTCCGACGCTCCGCCGACAGCACCGAGTGGTGCCCGTGCAGGATCGGCATCGCCGCGACATTGACGATCGCCACTCCTCCGGGGACCAGCACCCGATGCATCTCGGCGATCGCCGCACGTTCTGCGTCATCCGGCAGCAGATAGAGGACGTCGAACGACGTCACGACGTCCACGCTGGCCGACCTGACGGGCAGCGCCACGGCGGTGGCCTGAGCGATGCGGCACTGGCCGGCGAGGCGCGCCGTGGCCAGCCCGCTCCACGTGAGATCGAAGCCGCAGACCGTGCCGTACCGGCCGAGCAGCTCGAGGTTCCACCCCGTGCCGCATCCGCAGTCGAGCAAACGAGGCACGGTTCGTCCGGCGACGGCTGCGGCCAGCAGCGGCGTCACGAACCGGCGGAACCCGCGGAACCAGAAGTGGTCGCGCTCGACCGCGCGCGTGGCGGCGAGCAGGCGGTCCATGGGTGCGGGGTTCATCTGCACGGGCCGGTTGACCAGGTTCACCAAGGTTGACCAAGGTTACCCGGGTTGGTGGCGCGGCTCACAACCTTCACCGGCAACCCGCAATGATATAAAGCCTCGTGCTCGATCCTCTTGCCGAATTTCGTCGGGTCTTCGACCGGGCCGCGCAGAACGCCCCCTACGATCCGGTCGCGGTCACGCTCGCCACGGCGTCTGGTGACGGCAGGCCATCCGCGCGTATCGTCCTGCTCAGAGGCGTTGACGATCACGGGTTCGTGTTCTTCACCAATTACCAGTCCCGCAAGGCGTCCGAGATCGAGGCCAACCCGCACGCCGCGTTGTGCTGCTACTGGCCGTGGCTGGACGAGCAGGTGCGCGTCGAAGGTCTCGTCGAGCGCGCGACGGCTGCCGAGTCTGACGCGTACTTCGCCAGCCGCCCGCGCGGCAGCCAGATCGGCGCGTGGGCGTCGGCGCAGAGCCGGCCACTCGAGAGCCGCGAGGTCCTCGAGCAGGCGTATCACGACGCCGACGCACGCCACGCCGCGCAGGCCGTGCCCCGGCCCCCGCACTGGGGCGGCTACCGCATCGTCCCCGAGCGCATCGAGTTCTGGCGCGCCGGCACCTACCGCCTGCACAACCGGGTGCTCTACACTCGCGAGGGGAACGACTGGCGCTGCGAACTGTTGTATCCCTGACCTGCCGACCCACAGACCCACAGACCCACAGACCCACAGACCCATAGACCCATAGACCCATAGACCCCCATGCCCACTCTGACACGCGCCGTGCTCGCTGAGTTCTTCGGCACCTTCATCCTGATCGTGTTTGGCGTCGCCGTCGTAGCGCAGGTGAACCTGGGCGGCGGCAGCAACGGGCAATACCTCTCAATCAACATCGGCTGGGGCCTGGCCGTGACCATGGGCGTCTACGTGTCCGGGGGCGTCTCGGGCGGGCACCTCAATCCGGCGGTGACGCTGGCGGCCGCGGTGTGGCAACGGTTCCCGTGGGCGCGCGTGCTGCCGTACATCGCGGCGCAGACGGCCGGAGCCTTCGTCGCAGCGGCCGTGGTCTTCCTGACGTATCACGACGCGCTGAACCACTTCGATGGCGGCGTTCGACAGGTCAGCGGCGCGCTCGGCACCGCGGGGATCTTCGCGACGTACCCGCAGGCATGGCTGTCGACGCTCGGCGGCCTCGTCGATCAGATCGTCGGTACGGCCCTGCTCGTCGGAGTCATCCTCGCCATCATCGACGAGAAGAACATGGCGCCGCCGAAGGGCATCACGCCCGTAGTGGTGGGGCTGCTCGTGCTGCTGATCGGCGCCACGTTCGGCCTGAATGCGGGATACGCGATCAATCCCGCGCGCGACTTCGGCCCGAGGCTGTTCACGTTTCTCGCCGGGTGGGGGAGCGGCGTCTTCACGGCCGGCAACGGCTGGTGGTGGGTGCCGATTGTCGGGCCGATGATCGGCGCGGTTCTCGGCGGCGGGTTGTATCAGGCGGCGATTGGATCACGGCATGCGTGAAGGGGGCAGGGGAGGCATGGGAGGCGAGGGAGGCGAGGGAATCAAACCCTGCGGCCCGCCTTGTGACCCTTTGCCTCCCGGGCCCCCTAGCCCTCCTGGCCTCCCGGAGTCCCGCCAGTGGCGCCGTTTCTCCGCGCTCTCCGTGGCCCTGTGGCTTGTGTGGGCGGCGCCGTGGCCCGCGTCAGCGCGCGACACGCCGTTGCTCCTGGTGCTGCAGAAGAAAGCCAACGCCCTCGGCCTGTACGATCCGCAGTCCGGCGCCCATCTGTGGAATGTCGAGGTCGGCATCAAGCCGCACGAGATGGCCTTGTCGGAGGGCGATCGTCTGGCGTTCGTCACCGACTACGGTGTCGACACGTACACCGACACCGCTGAAGGCGGCCGCACGCTCTCCATCGTGGACATCGCCGCCGCCAGGCGCGTCGGCACGGTCGATCTCGGTCGCTTCCGCCGGCCGCACGGCATCGTGGCGGGGTTCTCGAGCCGGCTGTATATCACCGTCGATCATCCGGCCGCCGTGCTCGAGGTCGATCCGGTCAGCCGACAGGTCGCGGCAGAACACCATCTGGATCAGCAGCTGCCGCACATGGTCGCGGTTAGCAAAGACGAGCGCTACCTCTACACGGCAAACGCCGGTTCGGGAACGGTGTCGATCATCGATCGCCACGCCAACGTGACAGCGGCGAGCGTTCAGGTGGGCGGAGTCCCGATGGGACTGACGCTCTCGCGCGACGGCCGCCGCCTGTACGTCGCGACGCGCGACGCGAACCGGATCGCCGTCGTCGATACCGAAAGCCGGGCCGTTGCCAAGCAGATCTCCGTGGCCGGCAGCCCTGCGCGCGTGCGGCTGATGCCAAACGACGAGTTCCTGCTCGTCACCCTGATCGGCAGCGGAGAGCTGGCGGTCGTGGCGACCGCCGACGACCGTGAGGTCGCGCGCTTCAAGGTCGGCGCCGCCGCCGAGGGTGTGACGATCGACACGCGGACGGGCTTTGGCTACGCCTCGGCGCAGGGCGCCAACCGGGTCGTGAAGTTCTCATTGACAGACTGGCGCCCCGTGCTCGACATTGCCACCGATGCCTCGCCCGATCCGGTCGAGGTCGTTCAGGTGCGCCAACCATGACCCCGCTGCCTCGGCAGGCCCTCGTCGCTCCGCCGCTTGAACGCCACGCGCTCGCCGATCCGGCGGCCGTTCTGCGCCAACGCCTCGACGGCGACTGGTTACACGAAGATTGGCGTGGCCGGCGTGTGGCGGTCGCGGTCGGCAGCCGCGGCATCGACCGCATCGGCGAGGTCGCACGGACCGTCGTCGCGTGGCTCAAGGCGTGCGGCGCAGACCCCTTCGTCGTGCCCGCGATGGGCAGCCATGGCGGGGCCACACCGGATGGACAGCGGGCGATGCTCGGCACCTACGACGTCACCGAAGCCACGATCGGCGCGCCATTCGAGACGTCGATGGACGTCGACGAGCTCGGTGAAACGGCCTCTGGCGTCCGCGCCGTGGTGTCGTCCGTGGTCCTCGCCGCGGACGCGGTGATCCTGATCAACCGCGTGAAGCCGCACACCGACTTCGACGGCGCGTTCGCCAGCGGCCTCATCAAGATGTCCGCCATCGGCCTCGGCAAGGCCGAAGGCGCGATTCGCTGCCACTGGGCGGCGTCCACTCTGGGGCACGAGCGCGTCATCCGCGAGGTCTCGACCCTCGTGCTGTCGAAGTTGCCGCGAGCCTACGGCATCGCGCTGATCGAAGACGGCGCGCACCAGCTGTCACGCATCGAGACCCTGCGCGGCGCGGCGTTCCACGATCGCGAGCCGTCGTTGCTCGCCGTGGCCCGGCAGTGGATGCCGGCGATCCCGCTGCCCGAAGTCGACGTGCTCGTCCTCGACGAAATCGGCAAGAACATCTCCGGCGCCGGCATGGACACCAACATTGTCGGCCGCGGGGTCGACACGCTCCCGATGCCGAATCGCCGGGCGATTGTGCGGCGGATTTACGTCCGCGCGCTGACCCCGGAGAGCCGCGGCAACGCGATCGGCATCGGCCTGGCGGACGTCGTCTCGTCGCGGCTGGTCGAGCAGATGGATCCGGTGAGCACCTATACGAACGCGATCTCGGCAATGACGCCGGCGACCGCGCGCGTGTCGATCAACTTCAAGACCGACGCCGAGTGCATGAAGGCTGTGCTGCGCGTCGCCGCTGCCGATCCGGCGCGCCCGCGGATCGTCCGCATCCGCCACACGCTCGCACTCGACCGCATCGTCGTCTCGGAGGCGTGTCTCGAGACGCTCGATCCCCGTGCGGAAGTGCTCGTGCCGCCGACCGAGTGGCGGTTCGACGCGACGGGCAACTTCGACGCCGCGACGGATCTGCTCGCGCCGGTGCATGCGTAGGCGGACTTCAGGCTTCAGACTTCGGACTTCTGATGGCGGGGCTGAAGCCCCGCCCTACTCCTCGTGATTGACTGGCCCCTGATCCCTGACGATGTCCACCCCTCGCGTCCGTCCTTCTGATTCCGACTTCACCATACCGTCGCTGCGCCTCGATGGCCGCGTCGCCCTGGTCACGGGCGGCAGCCGTGGCCTCGGCCTGGGCGTCGCGCTCGCGCTCGCCGCGCAGGGCGCCGACATCGCGCTGGCGGCGCGCGGCGCCGACGAGCTCGATCGCGCCGCGATGGCCGTTCGCGCGAAGGGCCGACGTGCGACGACGATCCCGGTCGACATCGGGTCTCGCGAGGCGCCCGACCTGCTCGTGGAGCGGACTGTCAAGGAGCTGGGGGGCCTCGACATTCTGGTCAACGGCGCCGGCATCAACCTGCGAAAGCCGATCGTGTCGTTCTCGCGCGAGGACTTCGAGGCCCTGATCCGCATCAACCTCGAGGCGCCGATGTTCATCTCGCAGGCGGCTGGTCAGGTCATGCGGGCGAAAGGCTGGGGCCGCGTGATCTGCATCGGATCGATCGCCGCCGAAGTCGCGATTCCGAACGTCGGCCTCTACGCGATGTCCAAGGGCGGATTGCGCCAGATGGTGAAGTCGATGGCGCTCGAGTGGGCCAAGGACGCCGTCACCGTGAACGCCATTGCGCCGGGGCGCTTCTGGACGAAGATGACTGACGCCGTCTTCTCCGACGATCGTCTCTACGACAGCGCCGTGCGGGTGATCCCGATGGGGCGCCCCGGGACTCCCGCCGATCTCGCGGGCGCCGCCATCCTGCTGGCCTCCGACGCGGGCAGCTACATCACCGGCCAGACGCTGGTCGTCGACGGCGGCTGGCTCGCCAGCGGCGGCGTTGACGGCTGACGACGCGCGCCGTAAGCCCTTACGCCGACGGTAACGCCCGGCGCCGCGCCTTTCGCGGAAAGCCCAGAGACTCCTTCGAAAATCGACTGGTATGGTTCCTGCTCTGTTCCGGGCGTACCCCGGAATGGAGTCATAGATGCGTGTGATCAGTTCGACCGTTGGAGCAATAGCGCTGGCGATCCTGGCCGCAGGATGCGGCGGCGGTGGTTCCAGCACGTCCCCGACACCAACACCGACCCCGACACCAACCCCGACGCCGACCGCGGGAACGGTGGCCATCGTCGGAGAGCGCGGCAATCAGTCGTTCAATCCGAACCCCGCCCCCATGCCCGCCGACCACAAGCTGACATGGACCAACAACGACAGCGTCATTCACCGCATCGTCGCGGACGACGGGTCGTTCGACACCGGGAACCTCTCGCAGTCTCAGTCGAGCGCGGCCATCACGTTGCCCGCGGCCGGCAAGAGCTACCACTGTTCGATCCACCCGTCGATGGTCGGCGTCGTCAGCGCCGGGAACTAGTCGTCCTCACAAGGAGCCACTCGATGCGTCTGATTTACGGAACCCTGAGTGCCCTGGCACTTGCACTCGTGTTCGCCGGCTGCGGCGGCAGCAGCGGCTACTCGGCACCGACACCCACCCCCACGCCGACGCCGACACCCACGCCGACCCCCGGGGCGGTCGTCACGATCGCCGGCGAGGCAGGCAACCGTTCGTTCAACCCGAATCCGTCGACGCCGACGGCGGACGGCAAGGTCGCATTTCTCAACAGCGATCGCGTCGTGCACCACATCGTCGCGAACGACGGCTCCTGGGACGCCGGGAGCGTCAACCCGAGCGAGACGAGCGTGACGGTGACGGTTCCGTCGGGCGGCTCGAATTTTCACTGCTCGATCCATCCGTCGATGGTCGGCGTGGTGAACAGCACGTCGGGTGGCACGCCGCCCTGCTCGGGCATCTACTGCTGAGCGATCCGGGGGCCACGCCAGCCGCCGGATTCCTTGTTGCCGCGCCCCGGAGCCGCGTAGAATGACGCGGATCCGGAGGCGCGATTGATCAAGCTCGACGCCGACAAGGCCGTTCACTTCTGTGACGGGCTGACCCGCCGCGACTTCCTGCACGCCGGCGCGCTCGGTCTCGCCGGCCTTGGGCTGTCCCTGACGGATCTCGCCGCCCTCAAGGCCGCGGGAGCCGTGCGTCCTGACAAGGACGTCAACTGCATCTGCCTGTTCCTCGTCGGCGCACCCAGTCAACTCGACACCTGGGACATGAAATCGGAGGCGCCCTCCGAGGTCCGCGGCCCCTACCGGAGCATCAAGACCAACGTCCCTGGCATTGAGATCAGCGAGATCTTCCCGCGCATGGCCACGCATGCCGACAAGTTCGCGCTGATTCGATCGGTGCACTACGCGGGCGTGGCCGTGCACGACGCCGGCCATCAGGTGATGCAGACCGGCCGTTTGTTCCAGGCCGGTACGGAGACGCCGCACGTCGGATCGGTGCTCGGGTACCTGAAAGGCCCCAAGGGCGACATCCCGCCGCACGTCCTGCTGCCGCGGCCCATCGGAAATACCGGCGGCAACATGCCGCACGGACAGTCGGCAGGCTTTCTCGGCAAGGCGTACGATCCGTTCGTGCTCGGCGCCGATCCGTCGGATCCGAATTTCAAGGTCCCCGACCTGCTGCCGCCAGACTACCTGACGTCGATCCGCGCGGATCAGCGTCGCAATCTCCGCGATCTGGTGGACGGCGCCGTGAGGAACTTCGAAACGAGCCCCGACGCGCGACTGCTGAACTCTTCGTTCGATCAGGCCTACACGCTCATCTCGTCCTCGAAGGCGCGTGCGGCGTTCGACCTGTCCCAGGAGCCGGATGCGCTCAAGGACAAGTACGGACGCAACCGGTTCGGCATGAGCTGTCTGCTCGCGCGCCGGCTCATCGAGGCCGACGTGCGGTTCGTGACGGTCAACATGTTCGAGACCGTCTTCAACGAGATCACGTGGGACATCCACGGATCGGCGCCGTTCAGTCCGATCCAGGCGTACCGCGATCTGCTCGGCCCGATGTTCGACAACGCGTACGCGTCGCTGCTCGAGGACCTCGCCAGCCGCGGGCTGCTCGGCTCGACGATGGTCGTCGCGATGGGCGAGTTCGGCCGGACCCCGAAGATCAACCCGGCCGGCGGACGCGATCACTGGCCGCAGTGCTGGACGATGTCAATGGCGGGCGGCGGCGTGAAGGGCGGCCAGGTGATCGGATCGTCCGACGAGATCGGCGCCTATCCAAAGGATCGCCCTGTGGCGGCCGCGTCCGTGGCTGCCACGATTCTGTACGGCCTTGGCGTCGAGATCGACAAGGAGCTGCCGGGCCCGCAGGGCCGGCCGATGCCTGTGATCGATCGCGGCATCGAGCCCGTCAAAGAGCTTTTCTAGCGACGAGCGAAGAGTGACGAGCTGGAATGCGGAGCCCGGAGCGACGGACTCACGGCGTCGAGCGACGAGCTCACGGCGTCGAGCGACGAGCCTGCAAACACTGACGGCGTTTGCCCTGGCAGCGCTCCCGTTGCTGGCGATCCCGCTACGCGCCCAGCCGCCGGCCCTCTCTGCGGTCGCGCCGATGCGGCCGGTTCCCGCCCATGCCGCGCCAGCTGCCGTCACCGGCGTCACCGCGATTTCGTTTCGCAACCAGGTCATCCCCGTCCTCACGAAGATGGGGTGCAACTCCGGCGCCTGTCATGGCGCGGCGGCGGGGAAGAACGGGTTCGCGCTGACGCTGCGCGGCTATGACCCCGGTGCGGACTACGAAACCATCACGCGCCAGGCAGGCGGGCGCCGCGTCAACAAGCTCGAGCCGGCCAAGAGTTTGATCCTGCTGAAGCCCACCGAGACCGTGCCGCACATGGGCGGCCGGCGGTTCCCGGTTGGCTCGCCGGCGTACGGAATTCTCTCTGGGTGGATCGCGTCGGGGATGCCGGCGCCGCGCGATTCCGACCCGCGACTGGAACGTCTCGAGGTGACGCCCGGCGATCGGACGGCGGCGGCCGGCGAATCGGTGGCGCTCACAGTGACGGCGCACTTCACCGATGGGTCGTCAGCCGACGTCACGCGCTGGACGCGTTTCGGATCCGCCGACGACACCGTCGCGCACGTCGAAGACGACGGCAAGGTCAGCGTGAGAGGGCCGGGTGAGACCGCGGTGAGCGCGAGTTTCCTGACGGGCGTCGCGCTGGCGCGCGTGCGCTCGCCCTTCACGGCAACGGTTCCCGACTCGGCGTACTCGAGCGCGGCGCGCGTCAACGCAATCGACGATCTCGTCCTCGACAAGCTGCGGCAGCTCCACATCGAGCCGTCGCCGCTCTGCACGGACGGCGAGTTCATCCGGCGCGCCTATCTCGACGCGGCCGGGATCCTGCCGACGCGCGAGGAAGTCGAGCGCTTTCTCGCCGATTCATCGCCCGACAAGCGCGCCCGGCTCGTCGAGGCGCTGCTCGCGCGCGACGAGTACGTCGACTACTGGGCCTACAAGTGGTCGGACGTGTTACTGGTCTCCAGCCGAACACTCGGCCCGAACAACGTCCGCGATTTCTACGGGTGGATCCGCTCCGCCGTGAAGTCCAACATGCCGTGGGACAAGTTCGTCTACGCCATCGCCACGGCGCAGGGTCGGACCGATCAGAACGGCGCCGCGAACTACTACCTGATCCATCGGAGCCCGATCGATCTCGCCGAGAACTACACGCAGGCGTTCCTGGGCCTGACGCTGACCTGCGCCCGCTGCCACAACCACCCGATGGAGAAGTGGACGCAGATCGACTACTACGGGTTCACGAACCTCTTCGCGCGCGTGTCGGTCAAAGAAGACGCGACGTCCGCGGGGAAGAACGACACCGCGACCGTGTTTTCGACGCCGGACGGCGACGTGCTGCACCCGAGGCTCGGCGTCGCGCTGCCGCCGCGTCCGCTCGACGGCACGCCGATGCCTGCGCACTCGACCGAAGACCGGCGCGAGTACCTCGCGAAGTGGACGACGAGCCCCTCGAACACGCTCTTCCCACGTGCGGTCGTGAGCCGCGTGTGGGCGAACTTCTTCGGCCGCGGCCTCGTGAGTCCGGCCGACGACTTGCGGTTCAGCAACCCGGCGTCGAACGAGCCGCTCTTCCAGGAGATGACGGCGGAGTTCGTGAAGGGCGGCTTCGACGTGAAGGCGCTGATTCGCACGATCATGCGTTCCGCGGCGTACCAGCGTTCGTCAGTGACGACACCCGCAAACGTCAAGGACGACCGCTTCTACTCGCACTACCTGATTCGACGGCTGCCGGCGGAAGTGATCCTGGATGCATATTCCGAGGTCAGCGGCGTGCCGGAGACGTTCATGGGCTACCCGGCCGGCACTCGAGCGCTGCAGCTGCCCGATACGAAGGTGGACTCGTATTTCCTGTCGGTGTTCGGAAGGCCCGAGCGGATCATCACGTCGGCCGCCGAGCGGATGCAAGACCCCACGCTGCCGCAGGCACTGCACGCCATCAACGGCGACACGCTCAACAAGAAGCTGATGAGCGATCAGGGCGTGATTGCGAAGATGGTGGCGGCAGGGAAGTCGAACGGCGAGATGGTGGAGCAGTTGTACCTGTCCGCGCTCAGCCGCCGTCCGACCGACGCGGAGCGGACGGGCATCCTGAAGGATCTGGATCGCACCGCGGCCGCCGACGCCACGGCGCACCGGCGGCAGATGGAAGACGTGGCCTGGGCGCTCGTCACGTCACGCGAGTTCCTGTTCAATCATTGAAAGCAGGGTGCGGAAGGTGCGGGGGGTGCGTTGGGTGCGTTGGGTGCGAAGTGCCGCCGGGGCGGCCGGCACAATGCTCGCCGCCAGCGTGCTCGCGGCACAGTCCGCCGTCGCACCCGCTCCGCCTCCGGATTTCTCCCGCGACGTGATGCCGATCTTCGAGTCGAACTGCCTGCGCTGCCACAACAGCGCGGAAGAAAAGGGCGGGCTCCTGCTCGAGAGCTACGAAGACCTGATGCGCGGCGGAGACGACGGCGTGCCGGTGGTGGCCGGCAACGCCGACGACAGCCCGATCATCCGACAGGTGGAGGCCCGCGCGAAGCCGAAGATGCCGCCCAAGGCCGACCTTCGTCCGGAGGACATCGCGACGCTGCG
>JBKPSY010000290.1:0-5913 GCA_046735235.1 Acidobacteriota bacterium
GCCGGTCTTCCGTTCGCCCTTCTACAACACGACACCAGGGGGGCGGCACTTCCACCTGCTCACGTGGTTTGAAACGACGCTCGTCCTCGGGACGCTGTGGGCTGGCGTGCGGCGGCTCGCTGCGAGTCGGCCGGCGCCCCTCCGGCAGGCCTGAAGGTTTCTTGGGGAACCTTCAGGCCTGCCCGTGTTCGTCGGAACCGTAACGTCCGCGGACGTGATCGCGCACCCCGCGCGCCACCGCGGCGAGCCGTGACGTCGGCGATCCGCCGGACGACATGAGCGCGTACGCCGCGTTGTAGCCGACGATCGCTGTTGCCCTGCCCGTTCGAACGAGCCAGTTGCCCGGACGCGTCGACGCCAGCAGCAAGTGGTTGCGCGACGCGAAGTAAAGACGGCGCGTGGACGTCGCGCCCATCGAGCGGCTGCCCTCGTGGTACGCGACGGCCTTGCCGACCACGCCGACGTCGAAGCCGTATTGCCGCGCGTCGAGACAGAACGCCAGGTCCTCGAACGAGAAGAAGTACGACTCCGGCAGGAGGCCCACCGCGTCGAACACCTCGCGCGTGATGAGCATGGCGCATCCGCTCACGCCGGCGACGGACTGCCAGCCGGGAAACCGCTGTTGCATCGAAGCCCCGACCAGCATGTGACGCATGCGGCCGCTGGCGTCCGAGAAGCGCATGCCGGCGGACGTGACAGCGTCGGGCGCTCGTCTCGCGGCGATCACGGGCGCGGCAATGCCGCGCGCGGGGTCCACAGCCAACGCGTCGAGCAGGACCCGCAGCGCGCCGACCGGGAGCACGACGTCGCTGTTCACGAGCATCACGTGCGTGGCGCCG
The DNA here is from genome assembly GCA_046735235.1 of Acidobacteriota bacterium. Lineage (GTDB taxonomy): Bacteria > Acidobacteriota > Vicinamibacteria > Vicinamibacterales > JAENWD01 > JAENWD01. The sequence continues at coordinate 840 of JBKPSY010000290.1, forward strand.
TCTGCCAGCGCCCGGCGTATCCCGAGATTCACGCCCGCGGAAAAGCCGGTGTTGCCACCCGCGCTCAGAAATGTGACCTCGTCGAGCACTTCAGCCAGCGCCGCACGGCACTCGTCATCCGCCGCGTTGTCGACGACGAGGACCTGCGTGAACGGCGTGCGCGAGGCCAGCAGGCAGCGCACGGCGAGCAGCGTTTCATCCGGTGTCTTGTAGTTGAGGACGACCGCCGCGACCCGGTCGACCCGACCGACCCGACCGACCTGACCGACCTGACCGACCTGACCGATCAGGTCTTCATAGATCGCGCGCGTCTCGCCCGTCGCGTCTTCGATCGATCGCGGCGGAGGAATGCCGCTGCGCAGGCGGTCGAGCAGCTGGGGTTCGTCGATCAGCCGGCGCAGCTGCCTCGTGAGATCTCCCGCGTTGCCGGGCTCGAACAGCAGGCCGTTGACCTCGTCGGCGATCACCTCGGGGATGCCCCCGATCCTCGAAGCCACCACCGGCAGCCCGGCCGCGAATGCCTCGCGAATCACGAGCGGGCTGTTCTCCTCCCAGATCGACGGCACGACGAGGGCGTCGAGTCGCGCGAGCCACCGAGGCACATCCGCGTTCGGCAGGTTGCCGGTGTGCTCGACACCGGGCAGCGCCAACAGCGGCGCGAGCGTGCGCGCGTAGCTGTCGTCGCCGTGATAGGGCGCGACGCCGCCAGCGATCGCGATTTCGGCGGCTCCTGCCGGCAGTTGCTTCCAGGACTCGACCAGCAGATGCGGCGCCTTGGAAACCATCAGGCTGCCGAGAAAACCCAGACGGCGCGGGGTGGTCGGTCGCGACGCCCGCGGGAGAAATCGCGTGGCGTCGATTCCGTATGCGACGAGATCGATCGGCCTGTCGACGCCCGCACGCGCGAAGCGGTCGCGCATGTGACGCGACGGCGCCAGGATCCGATCGACATCGCGGAGGACGGCGCGCATGTGGTGCAGCCGCTCGTCGTGCGCCGACTGGTTGGGCGCGACGAGGCGCCCGGCCGTCGCACGTGCGGCGCGCGCCAGGAACGTCCCCGCGCTCGAGGTGTCGCTTCCCGTGAGCACGCGCAGGGCCCGTCCGCCGGCGCGCGCGATGGGGTTCTCGCTGGCAACCGGGCCGAGGCAGTCGTGGCAGCTCGACGGATCGTCGCAGCGGCGAAGATGCAGGTCGAGCAGCTGGCCGCGATGGCACAGCATCCAGTAGTCGTGCAGTGTCAGGACGACTGGCACCTGGCGGGACTTCAGCTCGCGGACGATTGCCGTCGAGAGGCACGTCAGATGGTGGATGTGCGCGACGTCGCACGGCTCGCGATCGAGCCACTGCGCCAGGCGGGCGGCAACTCCCGGGTTGTCGTACGACTCGGCAAAGCGCCGCGTGTCGCGGAAGGTGCGGTTGACCCAGCGAATCCACACGCCGTCGCGGCGCTCGTCCCTGACGGCGTACTCGGCGCGGGCCGGATTCGCCTCGCGCGTGAAGACGTGCACCTCGTCGCCGCCAGCGGCGAGACAACGGGCCTGCAGGTCGGCGTAGACCTCGGTGCCGCCGCTCGACAGCGGCGGAAAGCCGTGCACGACGATCAGGATGCGCACGGGTCAGACACCTCTCGGGCGCCAGTCGAAGTGCCCGGAGGCAGCCGTCCATCCGCCGACGTACTGTCCGACGGGCCAGGCCACCGCCAGGGCGGCGCCCCGCAGATACGCGGGGAACGGCGCATGCGCCTTCGAGAGCTCGCGCCGGTGCAGCAGCAGGGAACCGCCGACGGCGCGGGCAAGGCGACCGATCGTCGGCACGGTCCGCAGGCCGAACAGCCGATGCAGTTGCTGGTGCAGCACCCAGGTGCGTTTCAGCTCGTACCAGGCCGATCGGTCGTGCGAGTGCTCGACGACGGCGTCCGGGACGTAGGCGAGGCCGTGGCCGGCGAGGAGCGCCTCGCGTCCCCACGCGAGGTCTTCGGCGATCGGCGTCGAGCGAAAGGGTATGGCGGTCCACACGGATCGACGAATCGCGGCGCAGACGTTGTCGACGGCCGATCGCTCCAAGCGCTCGATCGGCGACAGCGCCGCGAATTCAGCTTCGGAGCGCACGAAGACCGCGCGCGGGTCCGGGCCGGCAGCGATCCAGCGCGCGAGGTAATGGCGAGTGAGGGGCGACGCGTCCTCGGTGGGCACCTGCCGCGCAAAGGTGGCGGCGAGTCCCGGCTCGCGCCGGAGCGGATCGACCAGCGCGGCCAGCCATCGATCGTTGACCGGCACGGCGTCCTGAACCATGAGTACCACGAACGTGCCGCGCGTCTTCGACACCCCGAGGTTGCGCGTGGCGCCGTGATCGAACGAGCGCGGGTCGATCTGAATCAACTGCGCCGCGCGGGCCGCCAGAAAATCGGTCGTCCCATCGGATGAGCCCGAGTCCACGACGACCACCTCGGTCTGGAAGTCGGTCCGCTGCGATGCGATGGCGCCGAACAGCTGCCGCAGGCGGGCGCCGCCGTTTCGCGTCGGGATCACGATCGACACCAGGGGGGCGGCGCTCACGATTCCGCCCTGCGACGCGTGCGGGATGCGAGCGAGCGATAAATCTCCTCCCATTCCCGCGCGTCTTCGTCGATGGACTTCACCGCCGGCAACTGCCGCGTCATCGTCTCGAGGCGCGAACGATCCGCGGCGAGCATCTCGAGCGCCCGCGCGAGGGCCTCGGGCGAGCCGGGATCCACCAGGAACCCGCTGACACCTTCCTCGACGAGATCCGGGATCCCGCCGATGCGCGATCCGACCACCGGCACGCCCGCCATGAAGGCCTCGTGGATGACGAGCGGCGAGTTTTCGAGCCACAGCGATGGCACCACCAGGACGTCGAGCTGGTCGTACACCGTGGCGCTGTCCTCGCGGTCGAAGCGGCCCATGAATCGAACGGACGCCCCGGTCGCCAGGCGGCGCAGTTCCGCGACGTAGTCCGGGAACGTCTCGGTGTCGCCGAAGATCAGGGTCTCGATTCGGCCGGCGGGGAGGCGACCGACGGCCTCAATCAGCGTATGCACGCCCTTGTGCCACACGAGCGTGCCCACGTAGCCCACGCGCAGCGGGTCCGTGCCCGGCGGCCGACGTCGGGGCCGCTGGATCGGGAAGCCGTAGTCCGAGACCGCGAGCCGGGCCGTCTCGAACCCCAGGCCGCCGAACTCGCGCGCCAGCGCCCTCGACGGCGCGGCGACGTAGTCGATCTCGGCAAAGGCTCTGCGCGCGGCGTCGTGGCGCGCCGAAATCTCCTCCGCGGACGGGCCGAGGTCACGCTCGACGTGCGCGGCTGCCGAGGCCAGTCGATTCATCAGCCCTGGCGCGTGGCGGCGTGCGCCCATGGCGAGCCTTGCCGCGATTCCGCCGCCGGGACGCGTCAGCGCCCGTCCGAACAGCATCTGCGCGTGGAACGGCGACTGGCGGAAGCAGCGCGCACAGCGATCGGGCTCGATGGTGTGGCAGACGTGCTGCTCGGCTTTGTGGATGCGCTGTCCGCCCGAAGGGCAGACCAGCGTGTAGTCGTGCAGCGTGCCGACGACCGCGGCGCCGCTCTGGCGGGCCATCGCCGGAAGGTTGAGCGAGAGATTCAGGAGGTTGTGACAGTGCAGGACGTCGGGGGCCGTCGCCTCGAGCACGGCCTCGAAGACACGGTCCAGTTCCTCAGCCGACCAAGCCGAAGCGAACCCGTCGAACGTCCAATTGTTGACGACTTCGACGACCGGAAGGCCATCGAAAACCCGCCAGATCGTTTCACCGTGACGGCGGGCGGGGTCGTACGTCGCCGCGAGGACGGTGACGTGGTGGCCCCGTCGCTGCAGCGTTTTCGCGAGGAGGGCGGCGTAGATTTCTGAGCCGGCCTGATGGCGCGGCAGGAAATCGTGAATCGCGTGAAGCACGCGGAGCCGCGTCGCCACAGCAGAGAAACCAGAGGGCATCTTACCGGATACCGCGACCTCTGGCGGGGGCCTGGGCACCTAGCAAGCCCTTGACCGCCCTTGCCTTGCATCGGTGGCATAGGACGTGCTACACTCCCGTTTTTGTCCGGCTGGCGTAGCTCAGCCCGGTAGAGCAGCTGATTTGTAATCAGCCGGTCGGGGGTTCGAATCCCTCCGCCAGCTCCAGCGCTTCGCTGCGCGAGAGCCGCGTGAGTGATCGCCATAAACTGCTGAAGAATAAACACTTACAATTTCACGTTTGAGCCCGGGCATGCCGGGGGCTGTCGGCCGGAGGCTGGCCGATCGCCTGAGTGGACGCCATGCGCGGCGAGGTTGCGGAGCGGTCAAACGCAGCAGACTGTAAATCTGTCGCCCTAGCGGCTTCGGAGGTTCGAATCCTCCCCTCGCCACCAGCCTTCGCTCGCTTGGCACACCCGCGAGCTACGGCTGGCAAGCCAGAGAGCGAACGTTGAAAACGACGGTGCCGTGAACGCGCGGAGCGTGAGTGCAAGGAACGTGGCGAAGGCGGGCCTGCCTGCCGAAGTGCCGACGGAAGCGAAGTGGCGAGGCACGAAGGCGGGAGTAACTCAGTGGTAGAGTCACAGCCTTCCAAGCTGTTGGTCGCGGGTTCGATCCCCGTCTCCCGCTCCAGCCTGCGCTCACGCGAGTGGAAAGCGCGTGTGAGCTACGGCTGGCGAGCCAGGTGAGAGGTCTGCCGCGCGTGTTCGCGCGCAGGCCGACGCGTCGGCCGTAGCTGCGAGCGAAGCGAGCGTTCAGCGAAGGCCGATGTAGCTCAGTTGGCAGAGCGCGTCCTTGGTAAGGACGAGGTCACCGGTTCAATCCCGGTCATCGGCTCCAGCCTTCGCTCGCTACGCGAGCTTCGGCTCGGCAAGCCAGCGGATTTGTAGTGCGACGGCTGTCGCGCCGTAGCGCGGGCGAAGGCGGACGAGAGCGACGGCAGCGAGAAAGTCACCCTTAACGAGCGAGCGCGAAAAACATGGCGAAGGAAAAGTTTGATCGGTCCAAGCCGCACGTGAACGTGGGGACGATCGGGCACATCGACCACGGGAAGACGACGCTGACGGCGGCGCTGACGAAGGTGGCGGC
>JBKPSY010000291.1:0-13952 GCA_046735235.1 Acidobacteriota bacterium
GCCATCGGCCGCTGTCAGATCCTCGCGCTGCCGAACGTGCGGAGCACGATTTCCGAGCGCTACACGTCGCCGTTGAAGCTCTTCGAGTACCTCGCCGCCGGCCGCGCGGTGATCGCTTCGGATCTTCCGGCGCTGCGCGAAGTGCTGACCCACGACCTGAATGCGGTGCTCGTCGAGCCGGGACAGCCTGGATCGCTGGCGGAAGCCATCGACGCCCTGCTGTCCGACCGCGTTCGGCTCGACAGGTTGTCGCGCGCCGCGTTCGATGCCGCGGCCGGCTACACCTGGGACGCGCGCGCCGAACGAGTCGAGGCGGTGCTCGAGGCCGCCGGGGCACGCCGATGATCTCCTCGACGCTCCTGACGCTGGCGCGCTGTCCTGACTGCCGCGGGATGCTGGCGGACGCCGGCGAGACGCTCGTCTGCCAGTCGTGCGGACATCGAGCCGCCAGGGGCCCGGGCTATCTGGACCTGCGGCCCACGGCGACGTTCACGGAGCAGACGAAGTATCTCGACGCGGCCCTGCATGCCGATGCGCGCCACGAAACCGTGTCACCGGCCCTGCTGCAGTCCGGCGTCCGGCAATGGATGCTGCGGCGCTTTCTCCGCCCATCGCCGGGCGACGTGGTCGTCGATCTGGGATGCGGCAGTGGCCGGTCGCTCGTCTGGAATCTCGAGAGCGGCGCGTCGATGGTGGGCATCGACGTCGCGCCGTACTTCGCGGGCGAGGCGCTCGACCGCGCGGATCTCGTGCTCGGCGACCTGCGACGGCTGCCGTTTGCCGACGGCACCTTCGCCAAGGGCTACGCGCTGGACGTGGCAGAGCACCTGTCGAAGGACGGGCTCGCGGCGGTGCTCGCGGAGATCGCGCGGGTCATGCACCCTGGCGCGCACCTGTTCCTCTACTCGCACGTTCGCAAGAACTCGTGGCTCGCGTACGGCCTGAAGGGGATCAACGCGACGGCACGGGGGCTCGAGCGGATCGGCCTCGTCGATCTCGCGCAGGAGCGGCTGCGGAAGTCCGACCACCTGAACCCGCTCACCGACATTCCCGATCTCGAGGCGACGGTGCAGGCGGCCGGATTCCGGATCGCGCGCATCCGCTACTACACGCCGCTCATCGGCGCCTTCGTGGAGAACATCCTCATGCGGATGGCCGAGCGGGCGATCGGCCGCCGCGCGCGCGCCGCCTCCGGCGATGCGGCCGCGCAAGACGAGACGGCTGCGCGTGCCGAGCAGGCGCGTCAGGCGCGCACCGCGGCCAAGCGCGCGCTTGCGGGGCGGGGCGCGCTCTATTACGCCTTGCGCGCGGTTACGATGGCGATGATGCTCGACGTGTGGATCTTCGGCCGCGTGCGCACCGGCCCGTTCTTCGTGCTCCTCGAACGGGTGCCTGGGGCGTCCGCCGACTGAGATGCGGATCCTCTATTGCGCCACCGACCAGCGCGTACCCGGCACGCTCGGCGGATCGACGCACGTGCGCGCGGTGGCCGAGGGCCTGGCGCGGCTCGGCCACGACGTGCACGCGCTCGTCGGCCGCGGCGACGGGGCGTTCCCCGAAGGCGCCGTCCACTGGCATGCGATGGGCGCGCCGCTCGGCCGGGCGCAGCTGCGCGTCTTCCGTGCCGCGTCCGTGCGGCGGCTGGCCGACACGATACGCCCCGACCTCGTGATGGAGCGGTACCACAACTTCGGCGGTGAGGGCGCGCTGGCCGCGCGTTTCGTGCGCGTGCCGCTGGTCCTCGAAGTGAATGCGCCGGCCATCGACCATCCAGGATCGCGCAAGGCGTGGCTGGATCGCGCGCTCGTCGTCCGGCCGTTTCGCCGCTGGCGCGAGTGGCAGCTGGATCAGGCCCGCCTCGTCGTGACGCCAAGCGCCGCGATCCTGCCGCCCCGGGTGCCCCGCGCACGCGTGATCGAGCTCGAGTGGGGCGCCGACACGGAGCGCTTCACGCCAGGCGCAGCCGGCCACGTGCCCTTCACCAGGGAGCCGGGCACGATCGTCGCGGTGTTTGCCGGCGCCTTCCGCGCGTGGCACGGCGCGATCCAGCTGGTCGACGCCGTACGACACCTCCACGAGCGCGGGCTCGACGCGTTTCGCGCGGTGTTCCTCGGCGACGGCCCTGAGCGGCCCGCCGTTATGGCGGCCGCTGGCGGAGATCCGCGATTCGTCTTCGCCGGCACGGTCTCACACGACGAGATGCCCGCGGCGCTCGCGGCAGCCGACATCGGCGTCGCTCCCTTCGACGTTGCGCGCCATCCTCCGCTGGCGCTGGGCTTCTACTGGTCTCCGCTGAAGGTCTTCGAGTACATGGCATCGGGCCTGCCGGTCGTCGCCCCCGCGCTGCCGCGCCTGCGCGACCTCGTCGGGGACGCCGTCGAAGGCCGACTCTACGAGCCGGCAACCTCGGCAGCGCTCGCCGACGCGCTGGCGACGCTCGCCGATCCAGGACGCCGCGCGCAACTGGGCGCCGCCGCCCGCGCACGGGCCGTTCGCGACTACAGTTGGGAGGCGCACTGCCGCGCCCTCGACCGGGCGTTTCGCCAGCTGCGCTGACACGTGCGGATCCTCCTCGTCACCGACTCGTTTCCTCCGAATTGCGGCGGTAGCGGGTGGAGCACGTACGAGCTTGCGCGCGGCTTGCGCGCGCGGGGACACGAGATCTCGATCGTCCGCCCTCGTCCTGGTCATCCACCGCACGGCACCGGCAGCTACGACGGCTTCGACGTCGCCGAGATCGGCGCGACGGCGCCCGGGGTCCCGTTCATCCGGAACTATTTCAAGAACGAACGACTGTGGCGGCAGCTCGAACACGCGCTGGTCGATCGGATCCGCGCGCATCGAATCGATATCGTCCACGGCCAGCACGTGCTGAGCAGCCTGCCGGCCATCGCCGCTGGACAACGGACGCGCATCCCGTCGGTGGCGACGGTGCGCGACTACTGGCCCCTCTGCTACTGGGCGGATCTGATCCTGGACCCCGATGCCACGGCGCTCTGCCCGTCGTGCACGGCGGGACACATGACGCGCTGCCTGCGACCGCACGCCGGCGCGCTCTGGCCGCTGACGGTTCCGGCAATCCCGTACATGCGCGCGAACCTGAACGCGAAGCGACGCGGGTTGGCAGGCGCCAGCGCGGTGATCGCCGTGAGCTCCACGATCGCGGATGACCTCGCCGCACGCGCGCCGGAGCTGGCGGCGACGAGGCTCGAGCGCATTCCAAATCCGGTGGACATCGCCGCGATTCGGGCGATGGGCGACGCGACTCCGCGGCCGCTCGCCCAGTCGTACGTGCTGTACAGCGGCAAGCTCGAGATCAACAAAGGCGCGGACCTTCTCATCCCGGCCGCCGTGGCCGCTCGATTGACCTGCCCGCTCGTCGTGGTCGGCGACGGAAAGCTGCGCGATCGCGTCGCCGGCCAGGCGCGAGACGCCGGCCTCGACGTGCGGATGCTCGGATGGCTGCCACGTGACGAGGCGTTGGGCTGGGTGCGACATGCGACAGCCCTCGTCTTCCCCTCTCGCGGCCCCGAATCGCTGAGCCGTGTGCTGCTCGAAGCTGGCGCGCTCGGGGTACCGATGGCGGCCATGGACACCGGCGGCACCGGCGACATCGTCGAGCACGAGCGGACGGGACTGCTCTCGGCATCCGCCGACGCGCTCGGCGCGGATGTCGCGCGTCTGGTGGCCGACCGACCGCTGGCGGCGCGCCTGGCCGACGCCGCCCGGCTGCACGTCGAGCGCACGTTCGACTCGCGCGCGGTGATCGCGAAAGTCGAGGCGTTGTACGTCGAGCTCGCCGGCGTGGCCCACAAGGACGCCTCAGGTGCCTGACCGGCCGCTGCGCGTCGCGGTCGTCGGACGATCGATCTACGGCCTGCATGCCGTCGGCGGGCTCGAGCGCGCGCTGTACGAACTGGTCCGGCATCACCTCGCGGACGGCTGGGATGTCACGCTCATCACGCGACCGGCGGACGGTGAGGCCGCCAGCCCCGACGCCTGGCACACGCTGGCCTCGCACTCGAACTTCACACTGCGAACAGTGCCCTACCGTACGTTTCCGTTCGCGGGACGACGCGGCACGACCGTCGCGGATCGGAGCACCGCGTATCCGCTGTTCGGATATCGCGCCGGGCAGGACGCGGCTCGCCTCGTCGCGCAGGGACGCATCGATCTCGTGCACAGCGCCGGCGCCAGCGGCTTCGGCTACGCGTACGCCCATCAGGTGGCCGGTGGCCCGCGCGCGCCGCTCGTCCTGAACCCTCACGGTCTCGAGGAGTTCGGCGACGCTCACGGCCAGTTCGCCGGTCATCCCCTGAAGGGCCTCGCGTATGCGCCGCTCCGCCGCGTCGTCCGCGCGACGGCGGCCGCGGCCGATGCCGTGATCGCGACAGACGCCGGACTCCGCCCGGTGGTCGTGCGCCATCTCGGCGTCGACCCCGCACGCGTCCACGTGATTCCGAACGGCCTCGATCTCGTCGAGGGCGCCGGACGCGTCGACGTGACCGAAGGGCGGGCGCTCCGGCAGGCGCAGGGCATCGACCCGCGCGACACCGTGCTCCTCAGCGTCGGCAGGCTGGAGGCCAACAAGGGGTTTCTCGATCTGGTCCAGGCGCTCGTCGCGCTTCGTGAGAGCAGCTGGCGATGGGTGCTGATCGGCGATGGGCCGGAGCGGCAGGAGATCGAGGAGGCGCTGGATCGGGCCGCCCTCCGGGATCGCGTAAAGCTCGCGGGGCGCGTCGACGATCGAACGCTTCACGCGTGGTACGACGCCGCCGATCTGTTCGTGCACCCGACCCGCTACGAGGGCAGCTCGATCGTGACGCTCGAGGCGATGCTGCACCAGAAGCCCCTGGTGGCGACGCGCGTCGGCGGCCTGCCGGACAAGGTGATCCCCGGACGCACGGGATGGCTCGCAGAAGCCGGCGATCCCGGCTCGCTGACGTCAGCGCTCAGGGAAGCGTTGGTGAATCGGCACCGGTGGCAGGCGTTCGGGCGCGCGGCGCGAACGCTGCTCGAGGAGCGGTTCGATTGGCGGGTCATTCAGGGCCAATACGCACAGCTGTATCGACGCCTGCTCCAGCGCCCTGGCGCCTGAACCCTGCCCCTGCACCCTGGCCCCTGATCCCTGACCCCTGTTCCCTACCGCGCCTCCGGCCGCATGACATCCGCCCGTCGCCGCAGTCCCGTGATCCACTCGGTGAGCACGGCGCGACGGCGTTCGGCGATGATCGCGGCCCTGGCCGTTGACTGCACGGTCGCGTCGTTCACGTCCTTCCCCGCGAAATCACTCTGGTGTTCGCGGAAATAGGCTTCGAGCTCCTCGTCGGTGGGCTGGACGACATTGCCGAAGCGCTGATCGACGTACGCGCGGATGCGCAGCGAATCGGTTGCCCACTGTCGCAGCCACGCCGCGCTGACGCCGAGCTCGTGCAGGCGCTCCTCGACTTGCGCCGCCGAGCCATTCGCCTGTGCGATGACGCCGAGCCGCGCGTCGATGGCCTTGTCGTCTGGCGGCGCAGGCGCATAACGCTCGACCTCCTCCAGCACGAGGATCCGATCGATCAGGTGCTCCACGCCCGGATCGCGTCCCGCCTCGACCGGCGAGGCCGGACTCGACGGGTCGAGCAGATGCAGGGCGTTGACAGCGCGCACGTCGGACATCGTGATCAGATGGCCGTCCACGACGGCGACGACGCGGTCGATGATGTCGGCCCGGGCGGCGCTCGCGATGATCGCGATGAGCGCGGCGGAGGCAAGGGCTCGAGAGACCCGCATCAGAACGCCTGCCCCAGGCTGATGTGCAACGCCGTCAGCCGTTCGAGGCTGCCGTCCGGCTGCGTCTGGCGTGCGAGCTTGAAGCCGAGGTCGACGCGCAGCGGACCGATCGGAGACTTGTAGCGCAGGCCAAATCCGGTGGTGGGCCGGATGTCGCCGAACGCGAAGTCGCTGACATGGGCCCACACGTTGCCGGCGTCGACGAACCCGACGACGCCGATGTCCTTCCAGACGGGAATCCGCAGCTCGCTGTTGAGGACGATCACGGCGTTGCCGCCGACCGGGAACCCGTTGCGATCGATTGTGGCGGCGGTGCCGAGTCGATCCAGCGCGTAGCCGCGCACCGACGTGTCGCCGCCCGCGAAGAATCGCTCGCTGGCGGGCAGGTCGTTCACGATCTGCACGACCGGTTCGCCATCGGGGCCGAGCACCGGATTGCCGTCCGCGTCGACTTCGGTGACCGCCCGGTCGAATCCCGTGGCGATGCCGAGCCGCGCGCCAGCGGCGAAGATTACGCCGCGACGTCCGGGGAGGCGCCGGAACATGAAGCCTTGCGTGAACAGCTTGATGAACCCCACTTCCGATCCAATCACGCGTGCCGCCAGATCGCCGTCCACGCCGAGCAGCTCTCCCCGCGTGGGCGCCAGCGCGTCGTCTCGCGTGTCGCGGATGACGGATCCCGAGATGGTCGACAGCCGGACCTGCGGGAAGAGGCGATCGATCAGCGGCTGATCTGCCGGGGCGAATCGCTCGTCGAACACGTTGTCGCGCTCGATGACGTAGCGCCCCGAGACGCTCAACGCCTGCGTGATGTGGCGCGCGAGCTCGACGCGGGCGCCCTTGCGCGTGAAGTCGAAGCTCGATCGGACGCCCTGCTCGAGGAAGCCGGTCAGCAGGAAGTCGGCCGGCGTGCTGAACGCCTTCGGCGCCCGATACGTGCCGAGCACGCGGTAATCGCGGAACGCGAAGCCGGTCGGCGTGGGCTCGCCCGGTTCGATCGCCGATGTCGTCGCGCGTGATCGGAGGGCCGCGCGCGCGAACAGGTTCAGCGACTGGTTCCTGCCGAAGAGATTCCGGCGGCCGAACTCCACGAACCCGCGTGGCGCGATCTCGAACACTTCCTGGGCCGCTCCGGTCTCTTCCTCCTGGCGCAAGACACGTCCGCCCTCGACGCCGCCGCCGTAGCCGAGCGTCGTCGTCGGCGCTTCCTCCACCGAGACGAGCAGATCGCGTTCGTTCGGCGTTCCGAGATCGAGCTCGGTGATCCGGACCCGCCTGAAGAGGCCGAGCGCGCTGATCTTCCGCTGGCTGTCCGACAAGGCGGAGTAACTGAGCGGCTGGCCCGGCGAGAGCTCGAGCTCCCGACGAATCGTGTCGGTGGACGTACGGACGTTGCCGACGACGAGAATGTGCCCGACGAAGACCTGCGTTCCCTCAGAGACCGTGAACACGATGGTGGCGGTCTTGCGATCGGTGGACGGACGAATCCGCGCGTCGACCGCAGCCGCCTTGTAGCCACGGTTCAGGAGCGCGAAGACGATGGCGTCGCGATCGAGCGCGACCTGCGGCGCGTAGAACGGCAGGCCCGGCTTCGATCCGAGCCCCGCGCGCAGGTCGGCCTCCGGCACGGCGTGCGCGCCGACGATTTCGATGGCAGACACGATCGTCGCCGGCCCTTCGACGACCGCGAGCTCGACCGAGAGCGGCACGGGCGATCCGCCGCCCGGAACGGGCAGCACGGTCGGCGTCACCTTCGCCGCGGTGTATCCGCGCCGGTGATAGGCCTCTCCGATCGTCGCGACGTCGGCGTCGACCGTGCTCTGGACGAACGGTTCGCCGGCCTTCGTCTTCAGTTTCGGCAGCAGCTCGACGGCAGGGATCGCGGTCGCGCCGGTGACGTCCACCTTGGCGACGTGGAACTGCGGCCCCTTCTTCACGTGGAACACCACGGCGAGCTCGCCGTTCCGCGGGGTGGGCGTGTAGGTGACGTCGGCATCGCGACAGCCCTGCGCCTGGAAGTAGCCACGGATGCGGTTGGCGGAATCCTCCAGGAGATCCTGGTCCAGCGAGCCTTCGCGCTCGATGGGGACCAGGTCGCGCCGCATGCGGGACGGCACGTCGTCGCCCTCGAAGACGATCGTCACGTGGGCGCCCGAGTCGATGTTGACGACGACATCGCCGGTCGTGCCGTCGGCCGTGGGCCTCAGCTCGTGGTCCGCACGCGCCTCGTAGTAGCCGCGCGCCCGGAGCTCGGTGATGTAGGCGTTCAGCCGGTCGTCGACTTCTGCCTTGCGATAGGCGTCGCCGGCCGTCAGCCGCAGCTTCGACGGAATCGACGCAAGCCCGTCGGGCGTATTGCCCTCGGCCTGGATGCGCCGAATCCGCAGACGCGAGCCCGCGTCGACGTCGAGGACCAGCTGGTCGTGCGCCGCGCCCTCGAGCGCCGGACGCGCCGCGAGCTTCGGCGATTCGTAGCCCTCGTCGCGATAGACGGTCTTGAGGTAGGTCAGCAGATCCGGCAGGCGCGCCAGCGACGGCGTGTTGCCGAAATGCTCCTTGATGCGATCGTGCAGGTCGCGATCCGGGAGGCCCACGTCGCCCTTGAAGGCGATCGACCGCACCACGCGCGAGGGAATCAGCGCGTACGTCAGGGTGATGCCGCCAGGCACGACATCTCGCGACACGACGACGTCCTCGAAGCGGCCGAGGCCGACGAGATGCGCGATGCTCTCATGGACGTCCGCCTGAGAGAACGCCTTGCCGGGGCGCGTCTCGACGAGCTCGAGGACCCCGGGATCCGTGACGGCACGCCCGTCGATCGTCACGGTCTGGGTGATCACGACCGGCGCCTGCGCTCGCAGCGCACCGCCGCCGACCAGGGCGATCGCGCAGGTCAGGATGGCCGTCGCCCGCCGCATCAGAAGGCGTGCCTCACACGCACGTCCAGGGCGTACGTGCGGTCCTCGTTCTGCGACAGCACCCACGACAGCCGGTCGCTCTCGTCGAACTCGAGCAGGATCACCTGATCCCGTGTCGTCGACGAGGCCGAGAGAGACTGAGAGAAGGTCAGATAGACGCGAGACGAGATGCGCTTGCCGATCGTCAGCCGGGCGCCCGGCACGAGGCGCGACGACTGCGCCGCCGGATCCGTCAACGACGGGGTGATCTGAAACGTGTCGACGCCGAAGGTCTGCTCTACTACGCGGCCGACTTCGGACGAGAGCGGGCTGACGAGCAGCTGCGCCGCGCGCGCCTGCAACAGCTGCTGCTTGGCGGCGTCCGGCCGTTCGAGCGCGGCCAGTTCGGGGTCGGTCGGCGCCGTGTCGCTCAACAGCATCGACAGGACGTCCACCGTCGGCAGCGGCGGATCCGAGTTGAGGCCCCACTGCAGACGCGAGAACGTGCCGGCGGCGTTCAGCGTGACGATGTAGTTCTGGCCCGGCACGCGCACGCGGGTCTGCGCCTCGACGTCGAAGAACGGCTCGATCTGGTTCGGGTTGCTGAAGTCGATCGTGCCGTGCTGGACGACGTAGCGCTTGCCCTCGAAGGTGACCTCGCCGTGTTCGATTTCCGCGCGGCCGAACAGCAGCGGCCGGTCGTAGGTGCCGCGCAGGGCGAGGTCCGCGCTCGACGTGATGCGCGCGACGTTGTTGTCGATGCGCAGCGAGGACGGCGCCACGAGGCGCACGTCGAAGCGCAGCGGGAAGCTCGTGGGCGCGGCCGGCGCTCCGACAGGCGTCGCGTGGCCGACGAACTCGAGCAGGTTGATCGACGTCTCGAACCGCCGGGCCCAGACCGAGCTTCGCACGGTGACCGTGCCGCCGAGGACCGGCGACTCGAAGGGCCCGCGCAGCGAGAGGTCGGCGTCCACGAGCGAGCGGAAGCCCTCGGGATAGCGCAGGCGCATCCCGTCGCCGGTCGCCGTGAGATTGAAGTCGCCGGGCTTGTAGCCGTCCATCGCGATGCGGCCGCCGAAGCGGACCAGGCCGCCGCCAAGCCGTGCGGTGAGGCCGTCCACGCGCAGGCCGGTAGCGTCGAAGGCGACCGTGCCGTTGATGGCGTCGAGCGAGTGCGGCAACGAGAAGTGCCGGATCCGGCCGCCGGCGATCGACGCCTGGCCCGAGAACACCGGCTTGTCCAGCGGGCCCGTGATCTCGGCCTTGAGATCGGCCTGGCCCGTGCTGCGAATGTCTCGCATGAACCCCTGGAGGATGCCGAGGTTCGCTTCGCCCGTCGCGCGCACCGCGATCTGGCTGGCGCCGAGGTTCACCGTGCCGCCGACGTCGAGCTTCGTGTCCTCGCCGACCAGACGCAGCTCCGCGAGCTTGACGGTCTGCTGGTCGTACGACACGCGGATCGGCCCGTCGTTCTTCACCGCGTAGTCGAACAGATTCAGCGACAGCGCGTCGATCTTCCCGTCCACCTGCAGGTGCTGCGGATCGGCGAGCTCGCCGGCAATGCGAAGCGTGCCGCTCGCCACCGCGGTCGTGAACGGCGACAGGCTCGGCTGGAACGCGCGGATGTACGGGTCGATGGACGTATCCGTCGCCCGCAGCGTCATCTCGGCGTCGGCTTCGGGCGTGAGGGCCACACGCCCGGTGCCCGAGACGGCGAGCCGCGGCGACGCGGCGTCGATCTCGATGTTGAGCGTGTTGTTGCGCATCGACAGTCGCGCCGTGACCGCGCCGACGCCTTCGTCCTTCAGGTAGAGGTCGGCAACGCTGAGCCGCGCGTCGTAGCGCGGCGACTCGAATACGCCGCTCCCACCAGCCGTGAAGTCGAGCAGTCCCGACAGCTGCGCCTGCGGATAGCTCAGCGCGTTCAGCGTCTCGACCGGAACCCGTCGTCCGCTGAAGTTGAATGAGTACGTGCCGTCCCAGCCGACGTAAGCGGCGCCCGTCATGCGGCCGCCGGCCTTGGTCGCTTCGATGCCGTCAAGGCGCACTCCAGGCCCTTCGAAGCGAAGCGAGCTCGTGACCGTCTCGAACGGTTCGCGCCACGCCGATCCCCGGTCGATTTGCAGCCGGCCGAATCCCTCCGGCGTCTCGTACTTGCCATAGAGGTGGAACTCGCCGGACATCGTGCCGTCGAGCGGCCAGTCGTCGAGCTGGAACGCGTGACGCAGCGCCATCAGAGGCCAGCTCGTCGCGTGAATGCGCGCATCGATCTCTTCGCCGCCGTCCTTTCGCGGGTACCCGAGCGCGAAGCGGCCCTCGGTTTCGATGTGCGCCGAGGCGTTGGTGACGCGCGCGTTGGTCAGCGAGACGTAGCTGTCCTCGATGACGAGGTCGCCGGTGGCGTGGCCCCAGGTGACGTCCCAGGCGCGCATCCGGTCGCCCTGGAAGCGCCCCTCGATGCGCGGGTGCTTGAAGGCGAGCCGCATCACGCCATCGAACTCACCGCTCCCGCCCACGGCCACCGCCGTCGTCTCGGATCCGAAGGCCGTCATGATGCCGGCGAGCACCCGATCGCTTTCCTCCCAATCCGCGCTCGTGACGTGGAACGGGATCGTCGAGCGGTCCCCAAAGGCCGTGCGGCCCTCGAACGACACGAACGTCCGCGGGCTCGCCAACGTGGAGGGCGCGACGGTGATCCACTCGGGGTCGAGCGTGAAGTGCAGCTCGCCGCCGACCGGTACGTCGCCGAGAATGCGCGGGTCGTTGTTGAACGGCCCCCACGGCCGCGGACGCGTGGCCTCGGCGGCCTCGAGCGCAGGCGGAATGGTGCGCGGCAGCACCGCGACTCCGGCGGGCGGCGTGACGATCAAGTCGCCGCTGCCGCGGCGATCCACGAAGCGGCCCAGCGGCCACTCGAGCTTCGTCTGTCCCGACAGCGCGCCGGCGATGCGGATGCCGGGCCACTCCATGGCGCTGCCCAGCGACGACAGGTCCACAGCCTCGTAGATCGTGTTGAACGTCGCCGACGGGTGCTTGCCCTGGCCGAGCGGCGCGATGGCGTATTCGAACCGCACGCCGCCGCCGTAGAAGCGCGACTGCGCGCGCGTGACCTCGAAGCGATCCGGCGCCCAGCGCAGCGACCCCTTCAACTCGGGGAACTTCATGCCGTTGACGTGCGCTTCCGGGCTCGTGAAGTCGCCGTGCAGATCGCGTCCGCCCTTGAAGAGATGAAAGACGCCGACGAAGTGGCCGTCGCCGGCGACGCGCCACGGTTCCTTCGCGAAGAAGATGTCCTTCATCCGCGGGAAATTCACGGTCGATGCGACGTTCCACGTCATCTCGGGGAAGTGGGTCATGTCGGCCGAGCCGGTGATGTCGGTCTTCGCGCCGTCCGAGATCAGATCGAGCCGGCTGAACCGCACTGTGCCGCCGTCGATGGTGAACCAGCCCTGCATGTCGGCGCGCATCGGCCGGTATTGCTGGATGGCCACCAACCCGTCCGTGAACTTCGCCGTGCCGCCGTACCCCCGGCTCTTCGCAACGACCACCTGGAGGTTGCGCGCGACGACGTGCCAGGGCGTCTCGTGATCGTCGTAGGTAAACTGGCCGCGGTCCGCCAGCACGTACGACACCGTCGTCGTGAAGCGTTTCGGGCCACTCGGCTTGTCGCTGTCACGGGTGAACTTCGGGAAGCTGTGCCGATCGCCGGGCCACTTCTCGACGAGCATGTCCCAGTCGTGCATGACGACCGAGTCGACCAGCACTTCGCGATGCAGCAGCGCGGCGAACGACATCGAGACGTCGATCGATTTCGCCGTCAGGAACGGGCGATCGCTCTTCTGGAGCCCTCCGATCCGGAGGTTCTCGACGACGAACGTGCCGGTAAGAAGCCGGACCGAGAGCCGGCCGATCGAGAACTCGCGATGCAGGTAGGCCGCGCCGCCGCGCTCGGCCAGGCCCCGCAGCGAGGGTCCGAGATCGACCGTGATGGTGGTCACGACGGCTACGGCGAGCGCGATGCAGGTGAACGCGAGCGTGCGCCGGAAGACGGTGACGACGAAGCGTCCGGCCCGGCGGATCCGCGATGGCGGGGCCGTGGGCGTCTCGGGTGTGACGTCCGCACCCTCCGCACCTTGCGCACCGTTCGCATCCGGAATCATTCGATCACCACGAGCGGGGCGCCGGCATCCACCAACGCGCCCTCGGCGACGAGGACGTCACGAACGATGCCGTCGCGGCCCGCGCGCAGCTCGTTCTCCATTTTCATGGCTTCAACCACAATCACGCCCTGCCTGGCGCTGACCTGGTCGCCCGGTTTGACGAGCAGCCTGACCACCTTGCCGGGCATCGGCGCAACGACGCGCTCGGGGGCATCGTCGCCCCTGGCCGCACGCTTCCCACTCCGGCCCTCGGGACGGAGCCTGGCCGGCACGCGAAGACCGCCGACCAGCACCTCGACATCGGCGCCGTCGCGGCCCGGCGCGACCACGACATCCTGCTGCCGGCCGGTGCCCGGGAAGCGGAGCGAAAACCGGCCGCCGCCGACGGGAAGAACCTCGACATCCACGGGTGACCCGTCAACAGTCACGGCTACGCTCGCGCCGTGCGGCTCGATCCCGACCTCGCGCACGCGTCCGCCCACCTCGATGTGAAAGCGCATGCGTCAGCGAAGGGCATCGCGCCGGGCGCTTCGTGTCCAGGCGCTCGCCGCGGGAGCGGCGCCCGATGCGCCATTGGAGTGTCTCCGAAAAAAGGCGTCGACCGCCGCGGCGATGGCCGCGGCGGTTTCGGCGTCGCCGTCGGGAACGACGAACGGCATTCCGTTGCGGCTGGCCAACACGCGATCGAGCGAGGTCGTGTCGACGCGGCCGCCGAGGAAGTCAGGCTCGGCGAGCAACCACTGGAAGAACGGAATAGTCGTCCGGATGCCCGCAATCTCGTACTCCGTCAGCGCCCGCTGCAGCCGCGCAATCGCTTCAGGTCGATCCGCGCCCCAGGCAATGAGCTTCGAGATCAGGGAGTCGTAGAAAATGGGCACTTCGCTATTGGGCTCGTAGCCGCCGTCCTCGCGAACGCCAGGTCCGGCAGGTACGCGAAGGTGAGAAATCCGTCCGGGCGACGGCAGAAACCCCTGGTCAGGGTCCTCAGCGTAGATTCGTGCCTCGATGGCATGACCGCGAGGTCTCAACGCCGTTTCGGGATCGATGCCGAGACGCGCGCCTTCGGCGAGGCGGAATTGCCACTGCACGAGATCGGTGCCGGTGACGGCTTCCGTGA
>JBKPSY010000292.1:0-8153 GCA_046735235.1 Acidobacteriota bacterium
ATGGGTTGGCCGCCGCCGACGCTGACCAGCAGCGGGGTCTTCGCGAGATCGGCCGAGGCCACCGAGAAGGTCACGTCGCGACGCTCCCCGGCTTTCAGATGTACGCGCTCGAAGCCACGCAAGCTGCGGATCGGCGCGCCGTCGCCTGAACCTTCGACGTACAACTGCACGACCTCGTCGCCATCACGCGTCGAGGTGTTGCGAACGGCGGCCGTGACCTTCAGATCGGCCGTCGTTCGCGAGGCCCGCAGGTCTGAGTACGCGAAGGTCGCGTAGCTGATGCCGAACCCGAATGAGTAGAGCGGCGTGCCGGTGAAATATCGATAGGTGCGACCCTTCATGGCGTACTCGGTGAAGGGCGGCAATTGATCGGCGCTGGCGTAGAACGTCACCGGCAGCCGTCCTGCCGGGTTGTTCACGCCGGCGAGCGTCTCCGCTATCGCCGTGCCGGCCTCCTCGCCGCCATACCACGCGGCGAGGATCGCCCGCGCGTGAGCGGCCGCGTGGTTCACGGCGAGCGCGCTGCCGCTCGTCAGCACGACGACGACGGGCTTGCCGGTCGCGAGGATCCGCCTCACGAGCGTCTCCTGCGGCTCTGGCAGGTCGAGGCTCGTGCGATCGCCGCCACGGAAGCCGGGAATGCTCAGGCCGGGCATCTCTTCGCCCTCGAGGTCCCCGCTCAAACCGACGGAGATCACCGTCACGTCGGCCTCCTTCGCCGCCTGCTCGGCCTCGCCGAGCGCGCCCTCTGCCGGCGGGATCCACGCGAGCTGGATGAGTCCACCTCCGCCGGATTGCCGAAATTCCACGCGCACGCGGTAGGCGCGGCCGGCTTCGAGGCGCACCGTCGCCATCCGCGGCCGTGCGGATGGCGGGCCGGATGCGGTGGAGGTCATCTGCGTGCCGGGTCCGCCGCCGAACTCCAGCTCCACGTCGTCGAGGAACAGCCGCGCCTTCCCCGTGCGGTTCCACCGGTTGGTGCGGACGGTGAGCTGGTATTCGCCGCCGAACGCGGGCGTGAGCGTCGCCGTCCAGCGAATCGAGTAGTGCTCCTTCCCGACAGCCGCGGTCACCTCGGCGGGTTCCATGTCCATCTCGAAATACGCACGCGGCTCGGTCCGTCGCAGCCTGGGCTCGCCCTGCAGGTCCGGATTGTCGAAGTACTCGGCACGGACGCCCTGCCCGGCGCCATCTGGCGGCGCAAGCACAGCCGACGGCACGAGTGCCGGCGTGGACGCGGTGTATGTCGCGCCAAGCGCGTACCGGACGGACGCCGACGCGAACTGGCGCTCGATGCCCTCGAGCGGCGTCACCTGCTTCGACGAGATGCCGTTGTAGTTGCCGAGCACGGCAACCGGGTCGTTGGCCGACGGTCCGACGACGGCAATACGGTGGGTCGAAGGCGTCAGGGGGAGAAGCCCGCCCTCGTTCTTCAAAAGGACGATCGCCTCACGCGCCGCTTCTCGTGCCAGCTGCCGATGCGGCGCCGAGTCGTTGACGGAGATCGGGATCGAGGCAAACGGCACGCGCTCAGGAGGATCGAACATCCCAAGGCGGAATCGCGCCACGAACAGCCGTTCGACGGCGCGCGTGATCTCCGCCTCGGAAATCGTGCCGGCCTTGACCTCCTCGCCCAGCGCCTTGTACTCGGTGCCGCAGCTCAGGTCGGTCCCCGCCTTCACGGCAGCCACGGCCGCGCCGCCGATCGTCGAGGCGAAGTGGTGCCCCCGCAGGATGTCGCCGACGGCCCCGCAATCGCTGACGACGTAGCCCGTGAAGTGCCACTGGTCGCGAAGGCGTGCCTGCAGCAGGTCGGTGCTGGCACACCCCGGCACGCCGTTCACGGCGTTGTAGACGCACATGATCGAGGCGGCCTTGCCCTCGACCACGGCAGCGCGGAAGGCCGGAAGATATGTGTCGGCCAGATCACGCTCGCTGACTTGCGCGTCGAACCCATGCCGCTCGGGCTCGGGTCCGCTGTGCACGGCATAGTGCTTCGGCGTGGCCACCACCTTGAGGTAGCGCGGATCTGTCCCCTGCATCCCCGTCACGAACGCGACGCCCATCCGAGCGGTGAGGTAGGGGTCTTCGCCGTAGGTCTCCTGGCCCCTGCCCCACCGCGGGTCGCGGAAGATGTTGATGTTCGGCGACCAGTACGTGAGGCCAGCCGTGCGGCCCGGCAAGATCGCCAGCGCATCGGGGCCCGTCGGAGCCGGGCGCCTCTGCGCGTCGTGATACTTGGCGCGCGCCTCGGTCGAAATCGCGTCGGCCACGTTCCGCATCAGGGCCGTGTCCCAGGTTGCGGCCAGCGCGATCGCCTGCGGGAACACGGTCGCGCGGCCCTGCATGACCCCGTGCAGCGCCTCGTTCCACCAGTTGTAGGCCGGCACGCCGAGACGCGGTATCGCCGGTGCCGTGCTCTGCATCTGCAGCACCTTCTCGTCGAGCGTCAGGCGCGAGACGAGGTCGGCTGCGCGCTGTTCGGCGGGGAGATCCGGGTTGCGGAACGAAGGTTCCGCCGGCGCCTGGGCGACCAGGACGGTGGCAGCCGCGGCCAGCAAGAAAGCGACGAATGCGAACAGTCTGGACATGATGCTCCGTCGAAATGGCGACGCCTCGGGCGGGCGGCGAAAGGTGAACCGCCCCGTGCGGAGCCTGAGCGCGCCAGTGACTATACTCAACGCCCATCCACGTGCGCATCCAATCGAGGCGATGCGGGAGCCAGGACACCAATGTCGCTGCCTGGTGCGGCGGGTCGATGGTGGCGCATTCCCGAAGTCACGGACGGCAGCATGTCTACTTCTACGACTGTCTGACCTTCTGGAAGAAGGCCGGCACTGGTGAGCGCGCAGCTCCGAGAGCGCGCCACGATCGACTGAGCGGTGTTCCACCGAGCAGTTACCGGTTTGAAGGGGCGATTGCGCTCGACCGCCTCGTCTCAACAGCGGTCACTTTGGACACTCGGTATGGCGTCCCCGACGGGATTCGACCGAGAGTACGAGCGCGAGATCGTCGCGGTTGCCCGCCGCGCCGCTTGACTGTCTCCCCGGAATGAACCCAACTGGTCAGGCGTCCCCGACGGGCACGGTGCCCTTTTTTCTCCTAGGGAGCGTCGGGCGCGCCGCGTAGTCCTCGACCTCATTACCCATGTAAAGTCGGCGCCAGCCCGACAAGAGCGCCATTGGCGTACAGAGCAAGGGCCGCATCGCTGCGGCCCAAGCACGGGACCCGGCGCCCCCTAAATCGTCAGCTCGATCTACTTGATAGGCGCAGAGGCGGACGCCAGACACTGCCACCTGCCGTTGGGCATTTTGACAAAGGTGTCGGCGAAGCGTTCTTTACCGTTGATGGCCCTTCCCTCACCGGTCGTGCCGTTGCCAGTCCACGTACCGGTCACTATGGCCGCATCGCCATGCACCATGACCTTCATGTCGCTCACTTCGTTTGTCGTCCACTTACCTCCCTTCATTCGCCCGATGACCTCCGACTTCCCTCGCACGGAACCATCGGAGTCAACTTGAACGAAATCCTTGGCCAAGATTGGCGCCAACGCGTCGCCGTCACCGGCTTTCGAGGCTTTCGCCCAGTCATTTTCGATGCCGATCAGTGTCTGCGCGACGTTACCCGCGGCGCCCTCTTGCGACGCAAGGACACCAAGTGGCAGACACACAAGCGCAGCGGCGATAAAAAGTCGTCTCATTTTGGCTCTCCGGTAGAAGGGGTTACGGAAACCGCTTACGTGAATCGTATGAGATGCAGGCTGCCTTGGCTGTGCAGGACTGCACATCGCGGTGGGTTTTGCCAAAGCGTCGCCGGGCAGTCGTGAAGGTGGGGGACGTGCAGCCGTCCCAGCACCTCGTCGGCACTCCGGCCGACGCGAGAGCCGAGTAGCGGCCCACGGGTTGGCACAAATGTGCGTGCTACGCTCGGCGAATGCGCCGGCTATCGCCGCTCGCCTACATCATCGCGTTGAAGGCGTTCAAGGCCATCACGCTGACTGCGCTCGGCGTGGCCCTGCTCACGACGCGGCACGACGACCCAGTTGACCTGCTGACGCGCGCGGCAACAGCGATCCATCTGCCGCTGTCATCCAGACTCTTCGACCGCGCACTCCAGTTCGCCCTGAACCTGTCTGTGCGCAAGCAAGTCGCGCTGGCGGCAACAGCGTTCGGCTATGCAATGCTCATGGGCAGCGAAGGCGTCGCACTGTTCATGCGGAAGCCATGGGCCCGTTGGTTCACGATCAGTGCGACGGGGTCTCTCATGCCGATCGAAGTCTACGAAATTGTCCGGGAAGTGCATCCGGTCCGCGTGCTCATCCTGCTCGCGAACATCGCGATCGTCGTGTATCTGTTCAGACGGAAGGAGTTGTTCGGGGCGAGTTGATGCCGACAGTTCATGAAGCTGGAAATGGCCCGGCGCTCTCCATAAAATCCACGTCCATGAAGAGACTTGCCATGTTGTCCGTGCCTGCTCCTGCTGGCCGCGTGCGGAGGCGGTGGCGCGACAGAGACTGCGGCCAATGCGAAACCGGCCGCCACCAGCGGGGGTACCGCGCCGTCCGAGTCAGCGCCGGACTGGCATCCCACGATCAAGACCGCGACGCTTCCACCTCGGCCGTCGTGAGCAGCGCGGTGGTGGGCAAGCTCGCGCGGCTGAACCTCGTGCGTCGAACTCGGAGGAGGCGAGTGAGCCAGGGAGCCGTCGGTGAAGCGATGTCTACCCCTTGGCCCACGCGGATCACTGCTTCACGGGCATAAGCACAGCGATTGGAGTGCCGTCGGCGACGAGAAGCACCGGTCGCCCTGGCTCGGTCATCCGAAAACGCGATCCGCGAGGTACGAGACGACGTAGGTAATTGACGTAGGTCGCGTTCAGCGCGATCCCGCTCGGCGACACGTATGTCTTGCCTGAGACGGCCAGCGTGAGGTCCGGAAATCCGCATTCGTCCTTCTGTGAGGCGTTCATGTGACCCTCCAGCACCTTGGCTGGGAGATCGCGCGTGGGCAGTGCAGTCGGCTTGGCCACTGCCGAATCAACGGCCAAGCCGCCGTCGGTGATGAACGTGCGGCCGTCGCTCATCCGTAGCTTGCCCTGCCAGACTGGATCGCCGGGCGTGCCCGGCGCGGTCGGTTTGAGAGGCGTCTGCGCCGACAAAGGGAGCGCGATCAAGAGGATAGTTGCTGCAGACAGGATGAGGTATCGCATGAACCAGTTAGACGTTGCTGTGATTTCAGGAGCATGGAACGAGATCATAATGGTCCTCGACAACCAGTGATACCAAAGGCGCTGAGAGGCGAGAATCGCCGAATGCCGACGTTAGCGCAAGGGACTCGTGTAGATGGTCAAGGATAAGGCTGGAGCAGGCAGCACCATCATTTGCGCTGTAGGATGGCGTAGACGCTGCTCGCCCGCCACGGACCTCCCTCTCTGTAGGTAGCCCCTCCTGATTCAGTTTGGCAGCGATTGCGGCAACTCCGAGACGTGGCTGCCCCTTCGCCTTCCGCCGTAGCTGCTGGATTCTCTTTAGAGTCGCGGCTTCCGCTGGGCGAGCACCGAACGGCTTGCGACCCTCGCATCGCCCTTCACGACGGCGGATTCGTTCTCGCGCCGCCCGCAGCTTGAGCACCGTCACCGACTTGTCGAACTGTGCGACGGCGGCAAGCACCTGGCGGAGAGATGACCACGATGCTTGCCGCGTTGTCGTCTCGCGACAAGCGACTCGCCGAACTGCAGAAGGAACCGGCGCGGCCCGCCGCACTGCCGGACCGCGACGTCCTCAAAGCTGCGCTGGAGTTGCGGACCGCTGACTGGCGCGCCGTACTGCGAGGCGCGCATGTTTCACAAGCACGGACAGTACTGCAGCACTTGCTAGAACTGCCCATCCGCATCCACAACCAGCCCAAACCCTCGTGGATAGCCAATGTGAAGGAAGCAGGATTGCTCGTTGGAATGCCCAGATACAGTCGGTTGGCGTCCCCGACGGGATTAGGGAAGGCGGACGCGGTCGGCGGACTGTTCCGGCGAGCTGCGTAACGGTAAGGGATGGCGTCCCCAAGCATTCCGAGTTGGAACCAGATTGTGACCTTCCTCCAACAAATGGCGGAACTGCGGGATGCTGCGGGATCGGCGGCATAGTAGACGCTGGCTTTGGTATTCAGGCCGCATCCCTCGCGGGGTGCCATCTCAGCTTTTGGCACACCTGCAGCACGAGTTCCAACGACTGCGACCTCGTCGAAGCCGTCCGCGACGATCGAGGGGAGTGATCGGCTCGCGCTTCGACGTCACGTCGTCGGGCGCGGCTCGTGCGCCGATCTGACGGCGCCAGACGACGTGCGGCGGGAGCGCAACACCGAGATCGCGAGTTACGCGAGCGTCTTGCTCAACGACTTCTGTCTTTCGTGACGGGAGCGAAGACGAGCACGTCGGGCTCAGCAGCATAAGGGAATGCAGCGACCTCGCGAAACCCCATAGAGATCAGTGCGCCGCCGTCGAGCCATCGGGGCTGAGGCTCGAACTCGGTTAAAACGAGGTAATCGACAGGTGTTGACCTGTTGAATCGGTCGAAGTCGATGCGCGTCGTCGGGATGTCGCTAATCGCCCGCGAGGTGTAATAGGTGAGTTGGCTCACGCTCCTTGACACCACCACGGCATCGGGGGGCAACCGGGGCACGAGCCAACTCGAGGCCTCTTGGAGTCCGAGATATGACCGTCGCTTTGAATCGACGATCCGGTTTGTATCGAGGAGCAGGGAGAGCCCGGCAGCGAAAACCAGCGCTGCGACTGGAAAGCGCGGCTGCCAGCGCCCGAATCGGCCCAGCCACTCAGTCGCAATGACCAGAAGCCGGCCGGCTATGAGTAAGAGCGGGGGCAACACGAGAATCAGATAACGGTCTCGGAGCGGCCGAACAGAAGCGCCGAAGTATAGGAGCGGCGTAGCGATCCACATCAGGAGGAGCAGATCGCCACCCGCCAGGCGAGATCGCGCCCATCGAAATCGGCTCCAAATGACGCAGCAGCCGCTTACAAGCAGACCCAGGGCCACCACGGCGCTGAGACCCAGCCCGAGACTCGAACGGAGCCAGGTCGCATACCACATGAGACCGGCGAGTCTAGCCCGCGCATGGAGCGGCGGCATCACATGTTGAGAGGCATGCAGCTGGTACAGCGCGTCACCATACGTGAGGTAAGCCATCACGAGAAACGGTGCGGCCACCAAGCCCGACACGGTAAGGAACAGGTAGGTCGCTCGATCTCGGAGCGAGGCCTGTGCACTCAGAAGCAAATAGACACCCACCGGCACGAACATGAGCGCGGCGGGATACCTGATGAAGACCGCCAGACCGAACGCGATGCCCGACACGACGGGCCACGATCGACGCGCGCTCAAGAGCGATTCGAAGCCTTTCAGGACCAGCGCGAGATGTGGCACTTCCGTCATGATCCGCATACTCAAGAACACTTCAAGGTAGAAGCATCCGAAGAGCCACGCCCCTGCAAGCGCCGCCCACTCGCCGAACAGCAGGCGTCCGACTCGGTAAGTCAGGTACACGCACAACACCGAGACCATGACCAGAAGAAGGCGAATCGTGATTTCCCCTAGTCCCATCCAGAAGACGGCCGCGAGCAACAGCGGCAGAAGGGGCGGCGCTCCCGCGAAATAGCCTGTTTCCGGGGTGCCCAAGGCGAGGGCTTTCCCCTTTAGCAGGTATTCAGCCTCGTCCCACCATACCGGCTGGTGCGCGGTCAGGGCAAAGTAGTACAGACGCATGGCCGACGCCATGAGCATGAGCAACCACGCGGTCACGTAAGGGATCTTTTCGGGTCGCAAATTTGAGCCGAGCACCCGGTCGTCACCCCCGGTCGGATTCTATGCCGGCGCGGTGTTCTGTGCGGATTGGACACGGTGTTCCCGGTTGGCGCGGCGGCGACGCCGTAGCCGTGATACTCGAAGACACGACGATCCGTCCGACAGGGCGCTGGTTTACGGCTGGCGACACCGGATCGCTCATCGGCAGGATGTGAAAACAGTGGTGTGGCGTCCCCGACGGGGACCGCCGGAAGGTGGAGTCGGCCTTGGGCGGGTTTTTCCGATCTGGCCGCATAGTTCGTCAGGGAGCCAGACGTGCTGCCCTCCGTGTCCTCTCCGGTGC
>JBKPSY010000293.1:0-14146 GCA_046735235.1 Acidobacteriota bacterium
CCTCAAGGCCGTGTGCGACGGCCAGGGCATCCCCTTCGGCATCATCGTCGTCGGCTACGACGGCGACGCCGACACGCTCTACGCGCAGGACGCTGCAGGGATCGCGAACCTGATCGCGGACACGTTCCAGACCTGGGACGCGATGCCGCAGCACATCATCTTTCAGAGCTGGGTCGTGTCGAGCACGGGGCTGTCAATCACGCCGTCGAATCTTCCGGAAGGCGAGCTCGACACCCACACGAACCTCGTCTTCAATCTCACGAGGATGCTTCACGGGATCGTGGGCGGCCCGCGCGGGACAGCGGTGCGACGGTGATAGGTCCACGGGGAGGATGGGTCGGTGGGTTGGTGGGTCGGTGGGTCCGTGGGTCGGTGGGTCGGTGGGTCGGTGGGCCGGTGGTCTGTAGGTCGTAAGTCTGTGGGCGAGTCACCGCGCGTCGTAGATCCGAATCTCGGGCTGTTGGGTGCCTCGATGCGGGACGGCCAGGTAGAGACGCCGTTGGTCCGCGACGTAGAGGCACGTCCGCGCCCCTGACGCTGTCGGCGTGTGCGCGACTCGCGCGAAGTGGTTGTCGCCCTGATCCTGGAGGACGTCCAGATAACCCTCGCCGCCACTCACAAGGAGTCGCTTCGTCGCGGCGTCATAGAACAGATCGTCGGTATCGCCGACGATGTCCGAGGAGGCGATTTCCTTTCCTGTCGCGGTGTCGAACACGAGAAGCTTGGCCGGATGGCGGCAGCCGACGAAAAGCCGGTGGTTCGTCTCGTCCAGCGCCATGGGGAAATTGGACGCCGCGGTTGAGACCGGCCACGTCGCCGTCACCGTCATCGAGTTCCGGTCGATGACGGCGATGTGCTTCGCGTTAGGCACATTCACGAAGATCCGTGTGCCCGAGCGTTCGAGCTGAAACGACTCCGGGTGCGCGGAGAGTTTCGCCTCGCCGAGGACCGTTCCCCTTCCCGGATCCACGGCCGCAACGGCTCCTTCTCCAAACCCAACATAAAGGCGCTTTGCCGGCGCGTCGTACCTGATGTTGTCGGAATCCGGGCCTAGACGAACGCTCGCGCCCGGCGTGACGTCGCTTCCCTTCACGAACTGAATGCCGTCGCCCTCGCCGTTCGCGACGGCGACGAGGTCGAAGTCGGGCGCGACGGCGATGCCCTGCGGCTCGTGAAATCCCGGGACGCTCTTCAAATGTCTGTCGGCCGCGGTGTCGATGACCTCGACGGTGTTGTTGCCGAGCGCGGCGACGTAGAGGCGCTGATGCGCCGAGTCAAAGGCCAGGTGATCGATGCGCCCCTCGACCTGCGGCAGCGCGATCGAGCGAATCAGCACAAGCTCTCCTGCTGCGCGCGGCAAGGCCGGTACGAGCACGGCCAGCAGCGCTGCCGCAGAGGCGGTTGCCCTCATCCGGCCATCATTTCATGGCGGCTACTCGGATGCCAGAATGGACGCCGGATCCACGCGCGCGGCGCGGCGCGCGGGCAGATAGCTCGCCGCCAGCGTGGCCAGCGCGAGCAGCGCCCCGGCTGACGCCAACGTCACCGGATCCCATGGCGGCACGCCGAAGAGGAGCGCCGACAACGTCCGCGCGAGGACCAGCGTGGCGGCGGTCCCGGCCGTCAGCCCGACGACCGCCAGCACACCGGCCTGGCGCAGCACGAGCCGCGTGATGTCCCGCGGGCTCGCACCGAGCGCGAGGCGCGTGCCGAGCTCGCGCGTGCGGCGGCGCACCGAATACGACATCACGCCGTAGACGCCAATCGCCGCGAGCACGAGCGCGATCGCGGCGAAACCCGCCAGCAGCCGTGACGCCAGTCGCGTCGCGGCAGCGGATTCCTCGGCGATGTCGGACATCGTCCGCGCGCCGTGGAAGACCGCGTCGGGTTCGATGCGCCGCACGGCCGCGCGCACCGCGGGCAGCGCCGCCACCGGATCGCCCGTCGTCCGGACGAACATCGTCACCGACGGGATCGCGATCTTCTCGAACGGGACGTACATGTCCGCCCAGGGCTCGGACACGAGCGACGTTCGCCGGATGCTGCCGACGACGCCGACGATTTCCGGCTTCGAGTCGCCCATGTCGATGCGATGCCCGATCGGGGACTCGCCGGGGAAGGCCCAATCCGCGGCGGCCTGGCTGATGATGACGACCGGCGGACCGGCCGCATCGTGCGCGTCGAACAGCCGGCCCGTGCGGAGGGGGATCTGCAGCGCTTCGAAGTAGCCCCGCGACGCCATCTGCCAGCCGACCTCGGTCCCGCGCTCGCCTGGGGCGACCGGTCGATCGACCCGCTGCAGCGGCCCGGCCCACGTGTTGCCCGTAAGGGGCGTGACCTGCGCGGCGCCGACGGCTCGAACCGACGGCAGGCCGGCGATGTCGGCGAACGCGCGCGCGTAGAACGCCTGTCGCGCCTCGTCCTTCTGATAGCGTCCGTCGGGCAGCGCGAACTCCACCGTCAGCACGCCTGCGGGGTTGAAGCCGGGGTCAACCGACAGCAGCTTGCTGAAGCTGACGAGCGTGAGGCCCGCGCACGCAAGCAGGACAACGGCGAGGGCGATCTCCGCGGCGACGAGACTGGACGCCGCTCGCCGTGCGCCCGGGGTCATCGTCCCTCGGCGCTGGCCGAGCGCTCCGGCGCGGTCGGTGCGCAGGAGAGGGATGCACGCGATGGCGCTGAACATCAACGCCGACACCACGGCCGCGGCGACCGCAAAGAACAACACGGACACGTCGATCTTCAGGTGTTCCAGGCTCGGCATGAACCCGGTGTTCGGGATGAGCGCGGCCAGTACCGGCGCGGTGTACCACGCGACGGCGACACCCGCACACCCGCCGGCGAGCGCAAGCGCAAGGCCTTCGGTGAGGACGTGCACGACGAGCCGGCGACGGCTCGCGCCGAGCGCGACGCGGACGGCCAGTTCCTGCTGGCGTCCAAGCGCGCGCGCGAGCAGCAGGTTGCCGACGTTCGCGCACGCGATGAGCAGCACGAACCCGGCCGCGGCCAGCAGCAGGATCAGCGGACGCCGCGTGTCGCCGACGAGCGTCTCGCGCAGGCTCCGCGCCTCGTAGCGCGAGCCGCGATCCTCTTCCGGGTGCTCTCGTTCCATCTGTTGCGAGATCGTCGTGAGGTCGGCGCCGGCGGCCTCGAGCGTGACGCCGGGCTTGAGGCGCCCGATTCCATACAGCCATCCTGATTTTCTTGGCGAGGGGGCCGCGTCCGGCAGCGGCTGCGTGACGACGACGTCGGTCTTCGGCAGCGTCGGAAAGCGGAAGCCGGCAGGCAGCACACCGACCACCGCCGTGCGCGCCGCGCCGAGCTGGATGGTGCGCGCGGTGACGTTCGGATCGGAGCCGAGCACCGTGCGCCAGAGCTCGTCGCTCACCATCGCGACCGGCGGCGCGCCCTGCTTCGCGTCCTCCGCGCGCAGCACGCGGCCGAGCGCCGCGTGCACGCGGAGTGCCCCGAGCGCATCGGGCGTAACCACGGCGCCTTCGATGAAGCGCGGGTCGCCCTGACCGTAGAGCGTGGACTGGTAGCCGCCGTACGCGGCGAGCGACTCGAGCGAGCGCTGGCGCTGGCGGAGATCGACGAAGTCGCCGATGTTGATGTCTGGCTTCGTGAGTCCCGTGGTCAGGTCGCGGTACCGGAGCACGACGAGCTCCTCGGCGCGATCGAACGGCAGCGGCCGGAGGAGGGCGGCTTCGACGATGGCGAAGAGCGCCGTGTTGGCGCCGATGCCGAGGGTCAGCGTGACGACGGCTGCGAGGGCGAAGGCCGGCTCGCGGCGGAAGATGCGCAGCGCCTGACGCACGTCATGTGTCCACATGGTCGACTTGGACGAAGGCGGGTGCGCGGAAGTTTAACCGTGGGACGAGCCGACGCGCTGCGGTGGCGAGGGGAGCTCGAATGGGGCCGCTGGCCCACCAGAGCGCGTCGGGGAGCGAGACGACATCCACGTTCAATCGTGCGCCTTGATTGGTCCCTCGATGACTTCGGGCTTCTCCCTGAGAAGCGTCGCCAGCTTCGTTCGCACGAAATCCGCGGCGAGTCGCACCGATTCGTCCGCGCCGGCCTTGTCCTTGAAGACGCCGAAGGACGCGCCTTCGCCGGCTCCTGTATCCAGCCAGTAATAGCGGACGAAACCCTGAGCCTTGCGGATGATCGGCACGAACTGCTCCTGGATGAGCCTGTCGATCTCGGCGCTGTCCTTCTTATCGAAATGGTAGTGACGGATCACAGCAAACATGCGGCCTCCTGCGGTGAGTGACTCTTCACGATAGACCGATTCGCCGGATTAGCCCAGCACGACGGGAATCGAGCGGCCTGACGCGTCGAGGGTCGGTTTCACCCGAGCGAGGGTCGGTTCCAGAACTAGTCGCTCTTCTTGTCCTTCATCTTCATCTCTTTCTCGGTGGACGGCGGGACGATGCCCTCGAGGCGCAGGTAGACGGATGGCCAAATAGAGTCCGGGCGCTTCAGGCACTCCACCCGCCGAACAGATCGTCCCAGCAAGCGCCGATGGCGACGCGATCCTGTTCCGGGATGCCAGGCGTGAACGGCAACGTCTCAGCGCCGGCCATCTGATCGAGCCACGTCGCGACCACCGACACGTCGCGCGCCACCACCTCCACCGACACCCGGCTCACGTCGTCGTCGGGACGATGGTGAAAGAATCGCCCGGCGGTGCAGTTCACGCGGTGGTGAAACACCGCGGCAAGCCCAGCGGCCGCGAAGGGGAAGTGATCTGCGTACGGGACCACGCGCGTAACGGTCTGGTAGTAGACGTCCGCAGCCCGGAAGTACGGACGGAGCGACGCCTCGAACTCGGGGTGGCCGTGGAGGTGCAGCTGCAGCCATCCGAGCGCCGACCCGTACGAGTCGAGGTTGTACATCAACCGCCCGTTCGATGACACGTCGCGGCGATGCGTCCGCACATACGTGGCCGACCCGACGGACAGCTGTTCCTCGGCGCCGAAGGAGATGAGGCGAATCGACCTCCGGCGCGGGCGGCCGTGCAGGAGACGCGTGAGCTCGAGGACGCCGACGACTCCCGACGCGTTGTCGTCCGCTCCCGGCGACGCGGCCTGCGTGTCGTGATGCGCGCCGACGTAGAGAATCTCGTCGCGGAGGTCCGTGCCGGGCAGCTCGATGACGACGTTCTGCGACGTGGCTGGCGACATCCCACCGACGATCCGGCAGCGAGCCTCGGCGGCGCCCTGCCGCACCCAGTCCCACGCGTCCTGGTAGGCGACGTTCAGCGTCGGCACCGCGCCAATCGCTGTGGTGTAGGCCGGAAACATGCCGTCGGCGAGCGGCGTGGCTCCTGGGTAACGCGTATCCACCATGAGGAGAAATGCGGGGCCAGCCGCGATGAGGCGCTGGTACGACGAGCGCGACTCGATGTGGCACCCGAGGTGGATCACCGCCTTGCCTCGCAGGTGATCGAGATCATCCCGCTGGTAGTCGGTCGGCGCGACGACGGCGATCTCCGCGGTCCGCCAGGCGCCGTCCGTGCCTGGCGTGTTGCTGAACAGCGAGCACGGGAAGGCGCGCCATGCGCCGCCGATCAGGATCTCGAGGCGTTCCTCGGACACGACGCGCGACTGGACGGGGAAGGATTCTTCCCAGGTCTCTGCGCCGATCTCGCGGGCACGGGCGGTGAGGTGATCGGCGGCGGCCCGCTCACCCGCGGTGCCGGCCAACCGGACGCCGATGTCGTTCGCGAGCACGCCCAGATCGCGGGCGAGCCGTCCGGGAGAAGCCTGCAGCATGGGCGGCAGCATAACGCCACCTGACCTGCGCGGTGTCGACCCTCAGGGGCCAATCGTAATTCGCCCGATTCGGGCGGCGCGCCGCTCGCCGTTCGGCGCCGGCGCCGCGTACTTGAAATAGAGCCTCGCGTCGTTGTGCCCGACCCGCCACGCCCGGCGCGGAGCGCTGAACGTCGCCGTCTGCCAGCCAGGAGCGAGCAGCACCTGACCGAGATCCTTGCCGTTCAGGCTGAGGCCGACGACTTGGGCCGGCGCGCCGTCGGGCACGAAGGGCTCGCATTCGATCTGGATCGAGGCAGGCAGCGGGAGGCCCCGCGGGAGTCGCAAGTACACTAGATCTTTAGTGGCCCACACGAAGTTGCGGTCCCCGTCTCTCTCATCCGGCCCGAACCCGCTTCGCAGGTGCCAGCGCGGGGTCCGCCCGGGCTCGACCGTGTAGTACACGCCTGGATTCACGACGAGCGTTCCAAGAATCGCCGTCGTCGTGAGCGCGGTTGCCGCCGCCATCGTTCGCCAGGGCGCGTCGCGCAGTTCGGGAACCATCGCGGCCGCCCAAAAACACAAGCCAAGCACGAAGACATCGAGAAACGCGTAATACACGGGCCAGAGCGTCGTCATGCAGAAGACCGTGAGGGCGAGGCAATACCACGGAGCTGCCGACGTGCCGGGGCGAAGCCGCCACCACGTCGCGGCATATGTCACGACGAGCACGAGCGCCTGAGCGATCGCGACGTACTGCGACAGGTCCCACTCGAGGAGCAGGCGCGTGAGGCCAATCGTGGGATCCATCCAGTGGGTCTGGTGCCACACGTACCCCGTGATGATTCGCACGTAGTTCCCGTACATCCCGTACATCATCACGCGCCAGTCGAGCACGGCGAACGGACCGAGGAGGAGCACCACGACGACACCCACGAGCGCCGCTGACGGAAGGATCGCGGGTCGATCGTTGCGCCACAGATGGATGAAGAACGTCGGCACCAGGGCGACCATCGTCGTGCGCGCCGCGAGGAGCAGCCCCAGCGCAATGGCCGCGCTACGTGAGCGTCCGGACGATGCGAGCAGCGCGAACAGCGCGATGAGCGGCCAGTACGCCGGCGTATGTCCGCCGAGCAGGAACCTGCTGAACGGCGGGTTGTTGGCGGCAATTACCGCGAGGACGCCTAGCACGGCCGCATCCACGTACCGCCGCCGGTAAACATCGACAACGGCGGCCACGGCCAGCAGCGCGGCGGCGAACAGCTCGCCGAAGATGGTCACCAGGCGAAAGTCCGACTGCAGCGCGTACGGCACGAGGTACCACATCCAGAGTGTCGGGCCATACGACAGCGGCAGTTCCCAGGGAACGTAGTAGACGTGGTACGGGTTCAGGCCCGATGCAAATCGCTTTACTGCCTCCGTGATTTGAACGAGCATGTCGCCGTTGAATCCGAGCAGCACGATTCGGCTCATCCAGCGACTGGCCGTCAGCGCGAGGACCCAGAGGGATGCGAGCGTCGCTGCCGAGGCCCAGACGCGTGCAGCCGGCGCCTCCTCCCGAGGGAGGACCTGCGTGCGCCACGCGAGACACAGCACCGTCAAGAGCGCCAGCAGCCAGACCGTCGCCAGTGTCGGGTACGCAACACCGGTCCATGCGGAGACCCACCGGATGATGGAGGAGTCGAAGGTCCACAGCATGGCCGCCAGTGCACCGGCCACCGCCACGAGGGCGACCCAGGCGCTGAACGGGCGGGCAGTCATCTCGCGGACGACACGCATATCCGGGCGTATTGTGACGCATTGTCTACGCTGGTGCAGCCCTTGACCGCCGTCTCGTCGCCTCCCCGGCCACGCGTTGTCGTCGTGATGCCGGCCTACAACGCGGCACGCACCCTGGCGCGCACGGTCGAAGACATTCCGCCCTCCTCGATCGACGAGATCATCCTCGTCGACGACGCCTCGCGTGATGAGACGGTGGCGGAAGCGACACGGCTCGGGCTGCACGTCATCCGGCACGAGTCGAACAGAGGCTACGGCGGCAATCAGAAGACGTGCTATCGGGCCGCTCTCGAGGCGGGCGCGGACATCGTCGTGATGATTCACCCGGACTACCAGTACGACGCACGGGTGATCCCGTACATGACGGGGCTGATCGATGCGGGCATCTGCGACGTCGTGCTCGGGAACCGTATCCGCAGCCGGAGAGAGGCACTCTCGGGAGGGATGCCGCTCTACAAGTACCTCGCGAATCGTCTGCTGACGGTGATCGAGAACATGGCCACCGGCGAGAACCTCGGCGAGTGGCACAGCGGCCTTCGAGCATACTCACGGGAGGTGCTGCTCACGGTGCCGTGGCAGAGTCAGTCGGACGACTTCGTGTTCGACTGCCAGTTCCTGCTGGAGGCGACGGCGCACGGCTTCCGGCTCGGCGACGTTCCCGTTCCCGCGCGATACTTCGAAGAAGCGTCGTCGATCAACTTCAGCCGCAGCCTGCGGTACGGACTCCTGTCGCTTGCGTATCTGGCGCGTCATGCCGCCGGTCGAGCGTTCCGGATCCGATCGGGAACCGACCCGTCGGCGCGAGGACGAGGCCGGTCTTGACCTTCACGGTCGAAGGCTTGCGCGCTACGAGAAACATGGACAACGTCGGGCTAGAATCACGAGGGAAGACCGGTTCGACAGACTGAGGCAGACTATGGCTAAGCGAGCGAAGAACGCGGGCGGGAAGCTGGGCGATTTTGCGGAAGAGCTCGGGACGTTCCTCGGCACGACCGAGCGCAAAGCGACTGAGTTGCTTGGTCAGCGTGAGCAAGTCGCTGCGCGGTTATCAGCAATCCGCGACAAGGCCGATCAACTGCTCCGAGACCTTAGCGGCAGCGCGGCGAACATGGCGGCGGCAGTCGGTCTCGCCGGAGGCACCCGACGAAAGAAGACGGCCAAACGAAAGGGCCGGACGGTCGCGGCGGGCGAGCGCGCGAAGCACGCCGCTCCAAAGCCGCCGACTCGCAAGAGAAAGACCACCAAGAAGGCGGCCCGCAAGACCAGTCGGTAGCCGCCCGAGAACAGCGGCGCCCTGCAGGACTCGCTCGGCGTCCGTTCAGGTTCGAACACTTCGCGGACGTTGTGCGGAACGGGCCGCGGGCATGCGCGGACCGCTCCGGCGCTCGGCGTCACTCCGCCCGCAGTGCCACCAGGGGATGCGCCGCGGCTGCGCGCCTCGCCGGCAGGTAACTCGCGGTCAGGGCCGTGGCAATCAAGAGAATCGACATCCCCCGGACGTCAAGGCATCGAGCGGACTGACGCCGGAATGCCGCCCGTAAGCGCGTGGCGGCGATGGCCAGCAGACATCCGATACCCGCGCTCCGTCGCGGGCACCGGAGATTAGCATGGCGAACCACTGAACTTATGATCAACCGAACCCGCGCCCGGGGGCTGCCGTGAGCCGCGAGCGTTGGGCGGAGCCACTGGGGGTAGGGCGTGGCGTTCGATGAAGAACGAGCATTGGCCGAGCGTGCTCTTGAGTTGGCCGACATGGACAGCAGTGGCGAGCCAGTCTTTCCACCGGTCTCGCACCGATTCCTACGGGCCCGTGAAACGCTCGGGCTGACCCAGAGTGAAGTCGCTGCGCAATGGGGCGAGCCGCCCTCGATGTACATGGACGTCGAACTCTACGACAGCGAAGCGTTCGATGTGCTTTCAGTTGAGGATTTGGTGAAGCTTGCAGCCATTCTCCAAGTCTCCGTCCATTACTTGCTGTTCGGTGGCGATCCCTTACAACCGCTGGCCGTGACGAGCTATCCAGAGATCGTTCGTCAGCTTCGGGCCAGAATGCAGGCAAGCTCGACGTCCGTGAACCAGCTCAGTGACGCGGCAGGCTGGGAGCTGGCCGAGTTTCTCGACGCACCAGAGAGGCTCGCAACCTTACCGATTTTTGGCTTGCGCTGGGTGTGCAGAGTGGCCGGCGTCGACTGGGCGACGACACTCACTAATCCGAGGCCCGCCTGACAAGCGGCTGCACCCGACAGCTGCCGCGCGACCGAGTGCGGCGAAGAAGCGCAAGGCGAAGCGGTGTTGAGGTAAGGCAGCCGGGCACATCTGTTCCGGTCCTCAAGCCAGGTGGCGCTATCCCACACCGCCAGAGGGCCTGCACTGGCGAAGGGAGCCGGAGGCCGCGATGTTCGACCGATTCACTGTCTTAGCCCGCCAGTCGCTGTTCTGTGCTCGCTATAAGGCCGAGGACCGCCACGGTGACAACATATCCACTCAGGACTTGTTGGGTGGCCTGATGATGGCTGCGCCGGACGGAGTTCTTCGCTTCGCGTCTCAAGATGCCGAGAGCCTGCGTCCTGCGGTAACTCGTGAACAGATGTGGAGGCGGGTGCGCGATGAACTCGTTGCTGGGGGCATGACGGCTGGGATGAGCCGGGCGATCCCTTTCTCCTCCACCGTGAAACACACGCTGGAGCGAGCAGTTCAGGAAGCCAACGACCTCCGGCACAAGTTCATCCGTCCTGAGCATCTGCTCCTGGGCCTCCTCCGTGAGGAAGATACCGACGAATGGCGAACACTTCAGAAGGTCGGCATCACGCTGCGAGAGGTTCGACGCGTGATGAGCGCGGAGCCAGACCTGGTTTCAGGCGAGGACGCCACTGACCACTTCCTGGCTGACGAGGGTTAGCACGGCGAACCCAACCACTGAACTGCTATCGACCTCGAACCCTTGGACGTCCGCTGCCGGATGAGCCGCGAACCGTTAGACCTACTCGATTGGCTTGGGAGACACCTTGTGCCGCGTTGGAAAGCCTTGGCAGTTGCCGCAGTGGTCTTGGGCTCGGTTACTGGATTCGCGGGACTGAGCTTCGTTGCGGCCGTGAACGTGGGCTACGACGCCCACTCGGGCGGTGGCTCGCAAGAGCGCCAGGTAGGCGGCGCAAGACGTCCCTAACAAGCGGCTGCACCCGACAGGGGCCGCGCGACCGAAGGCGGCGAAGAAGCGGAAGGCGAAGCAGCGGTGACCGATGCGCCCTTGCGGCGGTGCTCGTTCTGCAGGATCGAGACGACGCAGCTGATTTGGTGCGGCCCGACAACGCTGGTCTGTTAGGGAGACGTGCGACGATGCGTCTGATGCGAGCTCTTTCCAGCGCATTTCACGACTTTCGGTACGCGGTCCGCCGGCTTCGCGACAGCCCGGGCTTCTCGGTTGTCACGATTGCCACCATCGCGCTGGCGATTGGCGCGAATACGGCAACGTTCAGCTTCGTGAATGGGTTGCTGCTCAGCCCCTTACCGTATCCCGATTCGGACCGTATCGTGCGCGTTCTCGAAAGGGTTCCAGCCGGCGGGCTCAACGGCATCTCCACCCTGAACTATCTGGATTGGACGAACCAGAACCGCGTCTTCGATCACATGGCGGCGGAGGTCGGTTGGCGGGCGACGTTGAACGGTCGAGACGAGCCGATCGTGATCCGAGGCGCGCGCGTCTCGGCGCACTACTTCGACATCTTCGGTGTGAGGCCAGCCCTGGGTCGCACGTTTCTTCCCGGCGAAGATCAGCGAGGCAGGGACCGCGTCGTGCTGCTGAGCCATGCGCTCTGGGACAGCCGCTTCGGTTCCGATCCCGCAATGCTGGGACGGGACATCTTGTTGAACGACGAGGCATACACCGTGATCGGCGTCCTCGAGAAAGGAGGCCCTTTCGATCGTGCCGCGGCACAGATCTGGGCGCCGCTTGCTTTCGAGCCTTCCAATATGACGCGTGATTTTCGCTGGCTCGGCGCGAGCGCCAAGCTCAAGCCAGGCGTGACGCTCGAGGCCGCCCGAGCCGAGATGGACATCGTCGGGCAACGGCTTGCCTCGGCCTTTCCCAACTCGAACAAGGGCTGGGGCGTCGCCGTCGATCGGCTCGGCGACGTGCTGATCGGCCCGGGATTGCATATCGCCGTCACCGTTCTGTTTGCGGCCACGATCTTCGTCCTGCTGATCGGGTGCGCCAACCTGGCGAATCTCACGCTTGCGCGGAGCATGTCGCGACACAGTGAGATGGCCGTGCGCGCGGCGCTCGGTGCAAGCCGCTGGCGGTTGGTGCGACAGCTGCTGATCGAGAACGCCGTGATCGCCGCATGCGGCGGCCTCGCGGGAGTCGGCGTGGGTTACGGCATCATGAAATGGATTCAGTGGCTGATCCCTCCTTACGCGCTGCCCCCCGCGGTGGAGATCAAAATGGATTCGGCCGTGCTGCTGTTTACGCTGACCGCGGCTGTCGTGACAGGTCTGCTCTTCGGCGTCGCGCCCGCGTGGCGGATGACGAGCCCGAACCTTGTCGGCGTGCTGAATGAAGGGAGACACGGCACGACGGCGGACAGCCCGCGTCGGCGCGGCCGCGGCGTGCTCATCGTTGCAGAAATCGCGCTCGCATTCGTGCTGCTGGTCGCGTCGGGACTGCTGATGCGCAGTTTCTTCAAGCTGCTCGCCGTCGATCCGGGATTCGACGCAACGAACGTCTTAACGGCGGAAATGCCGATCAGTCAGGACCAGCATCCCGACACCGCCGAACTGAACGCCTATCTCGCCTCGATCAGCCGCGCGGTGAAGGCCGTGCCGGGCGTTCGCCAGATGGCTCTCACGTCGGCGTTGCCGCTCCAGGGCTGGGGCTACGGCGTACCGTACGCCATCGCCGATCGCGAGCAGCCGGACGCGATCAATCGCCGCCCGGCGTTCTTCAAGATCGTCAGCCCGTCGTATTTCGATGCGCTGGGCATCAAGCTACGTGCGGGGCGGATGTTGAGCGACAAGGACAAGGCAAATGGACCCACGGTCGCGCTCATCAACGAGACGTTCGCCAAGCGGGAGTTTCCGCGCGAGAACCCGCTCGGACGCCGCATCCTGGCGCGACAAATCGTCCCGGGCAAGACGGAGTTCGGTCCGGAGATCGCTTGGGAAATCGTGGGCGTGATCGCGGGGGAAAAGATCACCGGGCTCGGCGACGAGATCAGCGCAGGCATGTACGTCTCGAACCAGCAGAGCCCGAGCTACGTGATGAGCCTGATCGTGCAAGCCTCGATGGCGCCGGAGTCTCTGCAGAGAGCTGTTCGGTCGGCCATTGCGGGAGTCAACAGGAACCAGGCCGTGAGCGACGTCCGCACGCTCGAACAGATCGTGGACCAGTCCATGTTGGCCAACCGCTTCGAGAGCACGCTCCTGATGTTCTTTGCCTCGATGGCATTGTTGCTCGCGGCCGTGGGCATCTACGGCGTGATTTCTTACACCGCCGCCCGGCGGACGCACGAGATGGGCATTCGCGCGGCGCTTGGCGCCAGCGCGGGCAATCTTCGCACGTTGATCTTCCGGGAGGGGATGCGGCTTACCTTGACCGGACTCGTGATTGGCCTGATGTTGATGGTTCCCGCGACCGACGTGCTGTCGTCGATGCTCTACGGCGTCAGCACCAACGATCCGCTCACAATCGCGGCGGTGGCGGCACTGCTCTCCGCAGTCGCCGGGCTGGCGTGTTTCGTGCCGGCCTGGCGAATTACGAAGGCCGATCCCATGGAAGCGCTCCGGTATCCGTGAGATTCGCTGACAGGGCCTCGGTGCAGACGCAGGCTCCCGCCGCCAGCCTGAGGGTGGGTTGGCCCCGGACCGACCACAGGGCCAACCATGAGATCCGATCTGCGACTAGCGTTCCCCCGTTCCGCCCCGGCAGAGTCCGAGCGTGCCTGGGGCGCCGTGCGGAAGCTCATAAAATCTCCAGGAGTCCGCCGCTGTCTGCACCTGCGACGCGATCTGTCCGTTCGGATCGGACAGGTCGAAGTCGTTCAGGCCGCTGGCGGCGCAGGCCGAGTTCGCGTGATTGAGCGCGCCAGTCTCGTTCGTATTGTTGAGAGTGTTGGGGGGGCCCTTCACCTCGCCCGC
The DNA here is from genome assembly GCA_046735235.1 of Acidobacteriota bacterium. GTDB lineage: Bacteria > Acidobacteriota > Vicinamibacteria > Vicinamibacterales > JAENWD01 > JAENWD01. Next base: position 13,668 of record JBKPSY010000293.1, read on the forward strand.
GAATGCTCCCGCAGCTCCGAGCACGGCAATCGCGGCGGCCGCAACAAGTAGTCGTCTCATCGCTCGGTCTCCTTCCTGGTCTCCGAACTGACCCGCCAAAGAAACGACGCGGCCGTTTGCGAGCCGCCTGGATCGAGGACGGGCAAGGGCTGAGGCTGTGCAAGCCATGTGCCCCAGTATGAAATTTCGTGCAACTGTGGGCAAACATTGGCTCGTTCAATGAAAATGATGCTCGAACTATCCTTAGCTCATCAGGGAAAGCAGCCCGTAGGGCAGACTTTATTCGCTTCCTGCGGCGCCGCTTCGCCAAGCCGGCAGCTCTACTCCGCGCTGCGCAGGACGCGATGTCCCATCCTGCGAGTGGCTGTGATCGTTCATGCGAAGCGACGTTGCAACTAGTGCCAGGGAAGTTTCGGAGGACCGGCCTTCGCGCGACAAGCGGCGCACGGTCCACATCGCATCGGGATCAGTAGTCGCTC
>JBKPSY010000294.1:0-14715 GCA_046735235.1 Acidobacteriota bacterium
TCGCAGACCTGGCGGTCGGCCTCGATGTTGCGCGTCGCCGAGCGGATGTGACACCAGCGCAATTCGCCGTCGACGCGCCGGACGCGCACGACGATGTCGCCGAGCGCGAGGAGCGCTTCGCCCACGTCCGGCGTCGCCTTCTGGAGCAGACGCCGCGCCGCTTGCGCATTGCTGAGGATGGCGGCGAGCGGCTGGTTCAGCTCGTGCGCCAGCGAGACCGCGATCTCGCCCAGCATGGTCATGCGCGAGACGCGGGCGAGCTCCAGCCGATTGTGCTGCGCTTCGTGCTGCGCGCGCTTGCTCTCGGAGGTGTCGCGGATGATCGCCAGCACGCGGTCCGGCCCGCAGGGGACGATGCGCGCCTCGAAGTGGGAGAGGCCGGCCGGCATGTCGAGCGAGTACTCGGCGACGGCCATCACGCCCGACTGGCAGACTTCGCGCAGCTTCGGCACGAACAGGGCGGCGAGATCCGCTGGCAGCACGTCGTTCATGTGCCGTCCGATGAACTGCTCAGGTGGCAGCAGCAGCGTCGACATGTCGCGCGCGTGGTAATCCAGGTACACGCCGTCGCGGCTCATCACGAACATGAGGTCGGGCAGCGCGGACAGGATCGCCTGGTTGCGCGTCTGGCTCTCGACCAGCTCGTCTTCCACGCGCTTCTGGTCGGTGACGTCGAGGACGACCCCATCGCAGACCTGGCGGTCGGCCTCGATGTTGCGCGTCGCCGAGCGGATGTGACACCAGCGCAATTCGCCGTCGACGCGCCGGACGCGCACGACGATGTCGAGGGTCATCGTCTCGGTGAGCGCCCGCTCCATCGCCGAGAGGAAGCGCTGACGGTCGCCCTCGACCATCACGTCCAGCATCACGGTCGGCTCGGCGAACAGCGCCTCGGCCGGCCGACCAAGGACCTCGACGACCCGCTGGCTCAGATACGTGAAGCGCATCCGGCCGTCGGGTTCGTGGAGTACGCGGTAGAAGAAGGCCTTCGGGAGCTTGTCGCCGATCGTGCGGAGCAGGTCGTCGCGATCGGCGCCCGAGAGGAAGCCTTCCTCGAGAGTCTGGGTGTGCGGATCGGCCATGGCTGCGCCATCGTGGCAACGATGGCGCCCTGGGTCAAGTGGCGCGGCGGACGCGGCGATCGGTCTGGAGCAGCCGCTCGGTCGCGGGGTGCGAGGGCGACGAGAGCACAGACCGCGGATCCCCGGTTTCCACCACGACGCCGTCAGCCAGGATCGCCACGGTCGTCGCAAAATCGCGAACGAAGTCGTCGTCGTGGGTCGTGATGAGCAGCGTGCGCCCCGAGGCCGTCAGCTGCTTCAGGGTCTCGCCGAGCTCGCCGCGCCGGGCCGGGTCGAGCGACGCCGTCGGCTCGTCCATCAGCAGGACGGGCGGATCCATCGCCAGCGCACGCGCGATCGCGACCCGCTGCGCCTCGCCGCCTGAGATCTCGCGGGGCAGCGCGTCTGAGCGGTGCCCGACCCCTAGATCTTCCAGCAGCGTGCGCGCCTGGCGTTCGGCCTCCGCCTGCGCCATGCGGCGGACGTGGACCGGCGCCAGCCAGACGTTCTTGAGGACGGTGAGGTGCTCGAACAGCGACGCCTGCTGAAACACCATGCCGACGCTGGCGCGCAGCGTGCGCTCGACGGATCGCGACGTCTGCGGCCCGGCCTGGAGGGTCGCGCCGCCGACGGTGATTGCGCCGCGGCTGAACGGCTCGAGAGCCGCGACACAGCGGAGCACGGTGCTCTTGCCTGCGCCCGAGAGCCCCATCAGCGCGACGATCTCGCCGGGCGAGACCGAGAGCTGGACGCCGCGCAGCACCTCGCGAGCCCCACGGCGCAGGCAGAGGTCGCGGACGTCGAGCACCGGCGTGCTCATGCCGTGGGCGCCTTCCATCGCTGCTCGAGACGCCGTGCCAGGCGTGCGAGCGGGAGGGACATCGCGAGGTAGAGCGCCGCGCAGAGCGCCCCGGGCACGACCCAGCTGCCGAGATTCGTCGCGAAGATCTGGGTCTCTTTCGTCAGCTCCACGACGGTGAGGACCGAGACGAGCGACGAGTCCTTGAGCAGCGCGACGAAGTCGTTCGTCATCGGGGCCAGCGCCAGCCGAAAGGCCTGGGGCCCGCGTACGAGCGCGAGCACCTGGCGCTCGGTGAAGCCGAGCGTCCGTGCCGCTTCGAGCTGGCCGCGTGGCACCGCCTCGAGCGCGCTGCGGTAGATCTCGCTTTCGTACGCGGCGTAATTGAGGCCGAGCCCGAGGAACGCCGCGAGCATCGCGGGCAGGCGTACGACGGAGGCGAGGCCGTAGTAGAGGACGAAGAGCTGCAGCAGCACTGGCGTGCCCCGCGTGACCTCGACGTAGGCCGTCAGCGCGCCGCGGAGCAGCCAGCCGCCATACACGCGACCAGTGGCGATGAGGACGCCGACGCCGACCGCGAGGGACATGGATGCGAAGGACAGGCCAATCGTGACGAGTGAGGCGAGCAGCAGCGCCGGAATGTACGCGCGCGTTGCCGTCCACCAGCTCTCGCTGTCGGTGGTGAAAATCGCCGTGCCTGGTGTCGCGCCCGCACTTGCCGCACCCACCGCGCCTTGCGTAACCCTCGCACTTGAAAGCGTCCTCGCGTACAAGTCCCGTTGGTCCTCGTTGAACAGCCCATACTTCCGGAAAATCTTCTCCAGCCGTCCGTCCGCCATCGCGGCGAGCAGCACCTTGTTGGTCGCGTCTCGAAGCACCGTGTTCGACGGCGCGAGCACGCCCACGTAGGTGCCGGGCTCTCCCATGTCTGCCTGCGCGATCAGGCTCGGATTCCGCCTCAGCTCGCGGCTGGCAACGACATCGTCGAGCAGCACGCCGTCGATGCGGCCCAGCCGCAAGTCCTCATACGGATGTACGTCGTCGTCGTACGAGACGGGCATCAGGCCGTACTTCGACTGGGCCGACCGCAGGATCTCGTAGGCCTCGGTGGCGGCCAGCGTGCCCACTTGATGGCCGGCGAGATCAGCTAGCGTCCGAAAACGATCCTTGTCGGCGCGGCGGACCGTCAGCACCTGGCGGAACTGGTAATACGGGATCGTGTAGGCCATGCCCGTGCGCCGCGCCGTGCTCTCCTCGAGGCCGCAAAAGGCGATCCCGAAGTCGCCGCGGAGCAGCGACTGGTTGATCGACGCGAAGGCGACGTACGAAAACCTCGGCAGCATGTGCAGCTCGCCGGCGACGAGCGATGCGACCTCGACTTCGAAGCCGACAAGCTTCGACGGATCCTTCGGGTCCGCCTCGACATACGGAGCGCCGCCTTCCGGATCGCAGCCCCAGGAGAATTCGCGGACGGCCGTCGGCTGCGCCCGGGCGGGCAGCGCCACGAGGATCAGCGTGAGGGACGCAGCAGAGACGAGTGAAAGTCGCAGGTCGTGAAATGTAGCACGCGACCAGGGATCGCGCCGGGAAGCCCTCAGTGGACGCCGCGCGCGCAGCGGCGGCGGCGTGGTTGAAGGCAATCGTAGCGCAGGCTTTCAAGCCCGCCGGCACACAGGCGCCCCTGAAGGACCGCCCTACTGCGGCGCTGAAGGATACCCCTACTGCGGCCCTGAAGAATCGCCCTACTGCGGACAGTCAGTCCCGGGCGAAGACGAGATACAGCGCGATGGGCGCGATGACGAGCCACGCGCCGATTGCGACCCACGCGGTCAGGCTCAGCTCGCTTGGCGGGGTGGAGACGACGTGCCACCCGCCGGCGGGCCAGAGCCACGTGACCAGCGCGACGAGGAGGCCGACCACGGCGGCGCACGCCACCGCTTGTGCCACGAAAAGCGGCCGCGCCGCGGCTTCGGCCGCTTCCGACCGCGCGCGCACCTGCGCCCGCCACCAGACCTGGCCAGCCGACGGCACGTTGGCTTCGGCGACCATCGCCGCATGGTCGGTCTTCAGCAGCTGGCTCACGAGCGCCAGATCTGAGCAGGTCCGGCACGTCGTGACGTGCGCCTTCAATTCGTCCGTGGCGTGATTCCACGAGCCGTCCGCCACGGCGGCGAGGACGTCGGCCTCGTATCGGCAGGGTGTCATCCGCGGCCTCCGTGCGTGCGGCCAAGAATCGCGGCGAGCCTGGTGCGGGCGCGGAAGAGCAGCATCCGCACGCTGGTGGCCTTCACGCCCATCGACTCGGCGATCTCCACGTGCGTCAGCCCTTGCGCGTACGCGAACCACAGCAGCGCCCGGTCGCGCGGCCTGAGCGCGCCCAGCGCCCGGCCGACGTCGCGCTTGGCGTCGATCGCGTCCACCAGGGACGGCGTCTCAGCCGCGCCGCCGTCCTCGAATCCCTCTGGAAACGCCTGTTCCGGCGAGGGCCGGCGGCGTCGGTCGCGTACCAGGTTCGTCGCCACGCGGAAAAGGTAGTGGCGCCGGTGCGCCTCGCCGTCGAACTCCACCCGGACGCGCAACAACCGGTAGTAGCACTCCTGGAGCAGGTCGTCGGCCGCGGCGCTGTCGCCGGTCGCCCGCGCGAGATACGCCCAGAGCGCACGAGCCGTCCGATCGTAGAAGCCCCGGAAGGCGTCTTCGTCCATGGTCAGCGCGGTCCGGTCGGCGTCGGCATCGAGACCGAGGCGGTCGACATCGGAGAGCGTCATGTTGCGCAGCGCCATGGGGTGAGACTAGTCGGCCGTTGCGGTCGCGGACCGATCCGCGACGAGCCCCAGCCGTCTAGACAGAAGATACGAGACCAGCGCGGAAACCACAAACCCGACGCCGACTGCCAGGCCGATGCTGCCCATCGCGAACAGCGGCCTTCCGATCTCCTGGATCTCGCGTCCGCTGATGTAGAGCAGCCCGAGGGAACCGGCCGCGATGATGACGCCGAGCTGCACCGACCACAGGATCCGGTTGATCGGGGCGCTGACGGCGCGCGCGGTGTCCGCGTCGAGAGGAATCGGCGCCGACTCGAGGAACTTCCGACCCGCGGGCGTCTGGATGTAGGACAGCAGGTCCTCGTTCGACGCGAACCTGTCGAGCAGCTTCCCGTGCACCTCGGCCTGGACACGCGTCACTCGCAGCCATCGCCGGTAGTCGAGCAGCGTGCGGATGATCCAGATGAAGGCGGCCGTGATGATCCCGACGACGGTGATGATCTGGATGCCCTGGACCATGTCCTGCCACGCCCGGATGGCCTGGATCTGCGGGCTGTCGTCGTTCCAGCTGCGCCCCTGGCTGGTGCCGATGAAGAACGCCGGGTTGTGGGCGACCTCGGGGTGGTCGGTGAGGTACGCCGCCAGCACGGGATACGTCGCCAGATACTGTTCGTTCGTGAGCAGCGACGGGTCGCTGCGCAGCACGTCCCACACCGACGGCGGGTACTGACGCATCAGCTGCTCCAGCTGCTGCCGGGTCTGCTCGGCGTCGAAGGAGCTGATTGCCTGCGTCTGCACGGGCTGAGGTGCCGCCACCGGAGCGGCTGGCCGCGCCTTCGCCGCCGTTGTGGGCTGCGAGACGGCCTGCGGAGTGCGAGCACGCGCCTCGAGGGCGGTCGGCAACGTCAGGAGCGGAATCAGAGAGAAGGCGGCAAGACGGCAGCGCATGTCGGGGGACTCCAGGGTTAAGAACTGTTACTTAGCCAATACGCCTGGATTCCCCGTCGGTTAACAGGCTCGTTGCGGTAAGCTGGATCGTTCATTGCCGGGTGTGTGCCAGCGCCCGCGGACTCATCACAAAGGACCCGATGCTTCGTCGTCTCTCGCACCTCCTCCTTCTGGGAGCGCTCGTCTCGTCCATCTCGTGCGGCGGAAGTGCCGCCGCGCCGACCCCGGTGAATGTGCCTTTCAGCGTTACGGATCTGATCGTCGGAACTGGAACGACCGTCACGAGCGGGATGGCGGTGGAGTTCAGCTACGTGGTCTACCAGTATTCGACGACCGCCGCCGATCACAAGGGCACCTCGCTCGGGGACAGCAATACCAGCGGCCCGTTCATCGCGGTGTTGGGGCAGACCCCGCCGCAGATGATTGCCGGCCTCGAGCAGGGCCTCCTCGGGATGAAGGTGAGCGGCCGGCGACAGATCGTCGTTCCCCCGGAGCTCGCCTACGGTGCAGCCGGGACCTCTGGCATCCCGCCAAACGCGACGCTGCTCTTCATCATCGATCTGCTGCAGGCGCAGGCGGTGACGGCGGCGAAGCAGCCGACGGCATCACGGTTGCCGTTGTCGCCGCGATAGCCATCGTCGTCAGCAGCACCAGGGCGCCGGCGCCGTACGCCGATCCCTCGCCGAAGTGCTGCAGCATCGAGTTGCCGAAGACGGGCCCGGCGGTCCGTCCGAGGCTCTCGAGCGCGCCGGCGGCGCCCTGCGCGAGACCCTGCTCGCCGCGCGGCACCGACGTGCTGATCAGGCTCAGGAGAGTCGGCGAGGCCAACCCCATCCCGAGCGCGGCCGGTGCGAGCGCGAGGATGAACATGGGCATGGTCCGGGCGAGAGCAGCGCCGGCCAGGCCCAGTGCCGCCAGACCCAGTCCCGTCACGAGCGTGCTGCGATCGCCAAGCGCGCGCGAAACGCGGCCCACGACCGACACCTGCACCATCACACCAAACGCGGCGAATATCGCCAGGATGTAGCCGATGTGCGGCGCGTCCCACCCGAAGCGACGCTGGCCGAACAGCGCGAACGTCGTCTGGTAGACCGAGAACGTGAACCAGTAGCCGAGATCGACGACCAGGATCGATCGGAGTCCCGGCCGCGACATCAGGTCCCCGAGCGCGCGCCACCAGGGCGGCACCTCGCCCTCCGAGACATGTCGCTCCGGCTCGGGCAGCCAGAGGAACGCGAGCAGCGCGGCGATGGCCGAGACCGCGGCGGCCGCCCAGATCGGCGCCGTGTAGCTGATGTGCGCGAAAAGCGCGCCGAGCGCCGGGCCGAAGATGAACCCGAGTCCGAACGCCGCGCCGATGAGGCCGTAGCGCTTCGCGCGGTCCTCGACCGGCGTGACGTCGGCGATGTAGGCCCGCGCCGTCGTGATGTTCCCGCCCGACAGGCCGTCCACGATCCGCGCGATGAAGAGCATCGTGATGCTGTGCGCCATCGCCAGCAGCGCGAAGCTGACGACCGTCCCGAGCAGGCTGAAGATCAGGATCGGCCGTCGGCCCCAGCGATCGGAGAGCTCGCCCAGAAGGGGGGCCGCGATGAACTGCGCCACCGAAAACGACGCGAACAGCAGGCCGATGGTCGTCGGCGACGCGCCGAAGGTCTGCGCGTAGAACGGCAGCAGCGGGATGATGATGCCGAATCCGATGAGGCTGACGAAGACCGTGAGGAACAGGACGACGAGGGAGCGCGGCACCCGTCGATCCTATCGGACCTGCGCCACCCGCGATAGCATGGGGTCGTGACATCCGCCATCTCTTCACGCAGCCGGGGCACGGCCCGCGTGTTCCGCGCGGCAGCGCCTCTTCTCGCACTCGTCGCGTTTGCGATGTGTGGCGGGCAGAAATCGAGCGCGTCCCAGAGCCCCGCGCCGACGCCGAGCCCCACGCCGATCCCGTCCGGCCCGTGGCAACTGAGTTGGAGCGACGAGTTCAACGGCGCGGACGGGTCACGGCCTGACGAATCGCTGTGGACCTACGATCTGGGCGGCAACGGCTGGGGCAACCAGGAGCTCGAGACGTACACCAACCGGGCGGAGAACGCCTCCATTCAAGGTGGCGCGCTCGTCATCACCGCGCGATCCGAGCACTACACGGGCACAGACGGCACGCCGCGCGACTACACGTCGGCACGGCTGAAGACGCAGGGCCGCTTCTCGCAGACGTACGGCCGCGTCGAGGCGCGCATCCAGATTCCGCGCGGGCAGGGGATGTGGCCGGCATTCTGGATGCTTGGCAACGACATCTCCGGCGTCGGCTGGCCCGCCTGCGGCGAGATCGACATCATGGAGAACATCGGCCGCGAGCCAAACATCGTCCATGGGACGATCCACGGCCCCGGTTACTCGGGGGCGAACGGGCCGTCGATGCTGTTCGCGAGCCCGGATGGCAGGCCGTTCGCCGATGGGTATCACCTCTACGCGATCGAGTGGGAGCAGAACGAGATCCGGTTCTACGTCGACGACCATCTCTACGTCACGCGCAAGCCCTCGGACCTGCCTGGCGGCACGCGCTGGGTGTTCGACCACGACTTCTTCATCATCCTCAACGTCGCGGTCGGCGGCGCGTGGCCGGGCAATCCTGATGGGTCGACGGCCTTCCCGCAGCAGATGAAGGTCGACTATGTCAAGGTCTATCGACGCTAGAGAAGAAGGGGCCAGGAGTCAGGGGTCAGGGGTCAGGCAGAGTTACTTCGAACAGCGATCCACCTTGTGGCGTACCTGACGCCGTTACCGTGCCGCCGTGGCGCTCGACGATGGCCTTGACGATCGAGAGGCCAAGCCCGCTGCCCGGTGACTGGTCCTGCGCGCGCGCGGCATCGGCTTTGTAGAACCGATCGAAGACGAAGGGCAGATGCCCGGGCGGGATGCCGGACCCGCTGTCGGCGACTGACAGGACGACCCGGCCGTTCACGCGGCGGCTGGTGAGCGAGATCGTCCCGTTCTCCGGCGTGTGCCTCACGGCGTTGGCGGTCAGGTTCTGCAGCACCTGCTCGAGGCGTCTCGCGTCGCCGTCCACGCGCTCGGCATCTGGCGAAATCCGACGCTCGAGTGTGATGCGCTTCTCGCCAAGCGCCTTTTCGTGACGCTCGGCCACGCGACCGAAGAGCCACGACACAGGCACCGCCTCGCGATGCAGGACGGAACCGCCGCCCTCGAGCCGAGCGAGATCCAGCAGGTCGCCGACGATGGACTCGAGACGCAGCGTCTCCTCGGTCACCACCCGCAAGTACCGATCGCGCGTCTGGTCGTCCTTCACCGCCCCGGGGAGCGCCAGCGTTTCGAGGTAGCCGCGCATCGCCGTCAGCGGCGTCATCAGCTCGTGCGAGACATCCGCGAGCAGCTGGCGTCGCACGCGATCCGATTCCTTCAAGTCGCCGACCCGGGCCTCCAGATCCGTCGCCATCCGGTTGAACGACTTCGCGAGGGCGGCCACTTCGTCGCCGCCGGTCTCGGGTGCGCGGGTATGGCTTTCGCCGGCACCGAGCGCATCGGCGGCCGACTGCAGCACGCGCAGCCGTCGCCGGGCGGGACCAAAGACGAAGAGCGCCATGCCACCGGCGCCCGCCGCGAGCAGCGCCACTGCGGCCATCCCCAGCGGCGGTCCGTACTCCCGGAAGACCGGTGTCAAGGCCGTTTCGCCAGGCGCGAGACCCAGGACGGCGACCACGTGGCCGTTGACGCGCACGCGCGCGAACCGCCCGCGGGGCCGATCGAAGGGACGACCCGGTGGCGGAAAGGGCATTTCGGCGAAGAGGGCCTGTGCCGCATGGGCAGTCTCATCGGGCACGGAGAAGTCGCCGTTCTTCGTGACCTTGCCGTCGGCCGTGACGACGAAGATGTGCCAGGGCAGCCGCTGGAACTGGTCGCGGAGGTAGGCGCCTGGATCGATCGTCGCATCCGCCTCGAGCGCCGTGGTCATGTCGAGGGCGACCAGGCGGAGAGCGCGTGGCGGGGAGTGATCGAGAAACGGCCGGTCGCTCCGGCCGGCGAGCCACAGAAACAGCGCGGCCTGCGCGAGCAGTAGCCCCGTGAGGCAGGCGAACGCGCCGAGCGCCGTGCGCCAGTAGAGGCTGCGATACCAGGCGGTGCTACTCATCGGCGAACTTGTAGCCCGTGCCCCAGACCGTGAGCACGTAGATCGGGTTGCCTGGATCGCTCTCGACCTTCCGGCGCAGCCGCTTCACGAGCGCGTCGACGCTGCGCTCGGTGACGAACGTGTCGCCCTTCCAGATCCGCGCGAGGACCGCTTCGCGGCTGTAGACGACCCCCGGGTGAGAGACGAGGAGCAGCAGCAGCTCGAATTCGTGCGACGTGAGATCCACGTCGCGGTCGCCGATGCTCACGCGCCTCTTCGCGGGATCGACGGTCAGGCCGCGCACGGTGAGCGGCCGGCCCGCGAGCGTGGGATCGGCCGAGGCTCGAGGCCGGCGCATCAGCGCCCGCGCCCTCGCGACGAGCTCGGCCACGCCAAAGGGCTTCGCCAGGTAGTCGTCGGCGCCGCTCTCGAGGCCGAGCACCTTGTCGGACTCTTCGCGACGCGCGGTGAGGAGCAGCACCGGCACGTCGGTGTTTCTCGAGTCGCGTCTGAGCGCCTTGAGGACGGTGAGGCCGTCGAGGCCCGGCAGCATGATGTCGAGAATCACCAGATCGAACGGCCGCGCTCGCAGCCGATCGAGCGCGACGTGTCCGTCGCCCACCAGCTCTGGCGTCCAGCCCTCGAGCTCGAGGTGAAGCCCGACAAGATCCCGGATGTGCGGCTCGTCTTCCACGACCAGCACCGTGCGCGCGTCGCGGCCGCGTCCTGCGCCTGTCGAAGGGTCCATCGAGGCCAGTCTAGCCGAGGCGGACCAGTCAGTTACGGCTGTCACGAATTCATCACAGCTGTGCCATCGGCATGCCGCACGGTGGCCGTCGAATGGAGCAGGGACAGCGGGCGAGTGGCTGCCAGCGGGCAGCTGCCAGCGACAGAAGACATCAACGTTGGAGGCATGGGACATGGCATCACGGAGATACGCAATCGTCGGGGCGGCGCTGTTGAGCATCGCGGCCATAGTTGGAACTGCAACGGTGTTCGCGCAGGGCGGCGGGCCCGGAGGGCAGGGCGGCTTCGGCCAGCACGGCCACATGGGCTTCGACATGCTGGGCGGCTTGCAGCCGCTCGGCCTGAGCGCCGATCAGCAGCAGCAGGTGAAGAACACGATGGCAAGCCATCGCGACGAGTTCAAGGCGCTGAGGGATCGTTCGCGCAACGCCCATCAGGCGCAGCAGGCGGCGATCGAGCAGGTGCCGGTGAACGAAGACCTGATCCGATCGACGTCCACGGCTGTGGCGGCGGCGGACGCGGACTTGGCGGTGCTCAGAGCCAAGGTGCACGAGCAGGTCTTCAGTCTGCTGACACCTGACCAGCAGACGAAGGCCAAGCAGCTCCAGGCGGATCGCGCGGCGCGCCGTGCGCAGCGTCAAGCCGAGTGGCAGCAGAAGAAGCAGCAGGCTGCGCCACAACAGCAGTAACGACTGAGGCTCCAGGCTTTGGGCTTTGGGCTCTGGGAGTCGGTGCGTCGTTCGGCGTGAGCCGATTGCTGGCCTGGAGCGTCAGCGTTTCACCGGTGTCGGTGGCGCTGTCGTTCGCGTGCGCGGCCGCCATCGGCGGGTTCTTCGGGATCTACCCCGCGCGCCGCGCGGCGGCGCTGAGCCCGATTGAAGCGCTGCGCTACGAGTGAGGAGTGCAGCAGGGCGGGGCATCAGCCCCGCCGTCAGGCGGCGGCTCTGAAGGGCCGCCCTGCTGCAGCCGCGCCCGCCCTACTGGAGCCCTATGCGGGAACACGAACCGTCAGCGGCGACGCAAGGCGCACGCTGACTGTCGCGCCGCGCCCGAGGCGCACTTCCTTGCCGCGGGTCGTCAACACATACGCCGTGCCGCCGCCGCCGCCGGCAAGCGCGCCAATGCCCGCGCCCTTCTTTCCGCCGACCAGTGCGCCGACGAGCGCGCCACCTGCAGCGGGCACGCCAATCTTCAGCGCGTCCTTTTTCTTTGTCGCCGGCGCCACCGCGACCCACGACCGCGTGGCCATGTTGTAGCGCTCGCCGTCGTCAGCCGTCACGATCGTGCTGAACTTCAGCCCGACTCGCGCGCGGCCCTTCACCTTCCCCGACCGCCGGGCCGTCGTCACGTAGCCGTGCGCCGTGCTGCCGGCCGGAAGCACCTCGCGCCCGTTGAATCGCACCGGCGTCGCCAGCGTCGCCGTCACCGGATCCTCCACGCGCGAGAGATCCGAACCCACACTTCGATTGAGCCGCAGCCGCAGCAGCGTGCCTGCGGGGATCGTCACCCGCTGCGTGCGGTAGGCGGCTGCCTCGCCGGCAGCGGCCGCCGTCGCCGCGGCTGGCGTGGATGAAACGACGGTGGCCGCCAGTGCCGTGCCGCCGATGAGGAGAGACGCGGACGTAATCAGCCGTCGCATGTGGAGTCCTCCGTTGGCGGGAGGCGCAAGCAGCATGCCCGGCGCCGGACGCTGTAGGTCTGGTGCCAGAAGCGCCTTGATCTCAAGGGATTCAGGCCGACTCATCCATATTCGAAACACCTGAGGCTGGACTTCGTATGGTGTAAACAGTGCACAGCCGGCGCGCGCGGCGTTGCGAGACTAGAATGTGGGCCGACGGAGGAGTTGCAGCATGAGCGTCTTCGACTTCATCAAGGGCGAACTGCTCGAGGTCATCGAGTGGACGGATGACTCCAGAGACACGCTCTCGTATCGCTATCCGGACGAGGACAAGGCGATCAAAAACGGCGCGCAGCTGATCGTGCGCGAGTCGCAGCTGGTGCAGTTCGTGTACCTCGGCGAGTTCGGCGACACGTTCGGGCCCGGCAAGCACACGCTGACGACGGACAACATCCCCGTCCTCACGCGGCTCAAGTCGTGGAAGTACGGCTTCAACTCCCCATTCAAGGCCGACGTCTACTACCTGACCACGCGGCTCTTCACGGGCAACAAGTGGGGCACCGCGAACCCGATCATGCTGCGCGACGACGATTTCGGGATTGTCCGCGCGCGTGCGTTCGGGACCTTCGATTTCAAGATCGTCGACGCGAAGTTGTTCCTGAAGGAAGTCGCCGGCTCGGATCAGAACTTCCGGCTCGACGAATTCTCCGACACCATGCGCTCGCGCATCGTCTCGGTGTTCAGCGACGCGCTGGCGTCGGCGAGAGTGCCGGTGCTGGACGTGGCCTCGCGGTACACCGAGCTTGGTGAGGCGCTCCTGCCGCTCATCAACCCGGTCGTCTCGAGCAAGTACGGGATCCAGATCGGCAGCTTCATCGTCGAGAACGTGTCGGTGCCGCCGGAGGTGGAAGCCGCGATCGACAAGAAGTCGAGCATGGCCGCCGTCGGCAACCTCAACGACTTCGTCAAGTACCAGATGGCGAAAGGCATGGAGCAGCCTGGCGGCGGCGGTGCAGCCGGCATGGCGAGCGAACTGGCCGTCGGCTTCTCGATCGCGCAGCAGTTGATGCAGCAGACGGGAGCGGTCGGGGCGCAGGGGCCAGGCGTGCGGGGAGCCGCAGCCGCAGGGCAGGGGGCGGCAGTGCAGGGTGCAGCGGCGCAGGATGCAGGAGCGCAAGGCGCCGCACCTGTTGCCGAATTGCTCTCGCCGGCGGACGTCGCGAAAGTCATCGGCGTGCCTGAGACCGACGTGATGGCGATCATCCAGTCGGGTGAGCTCGGCGCGAAGAAGATCGGCGCGAGCTACCGGGTCACGCGCGCGGCGCTCGACAAATACCTCACGAGCTGACGTTATCCGAACCGTACGCGGCGGGGCAGTAGGGCGGGGCTTCAGCCCCGCCTCACTCCCGTCCCCTCATGTCCACCACCGACACCGAACTGACGGCACGGGAGAAATTTCCGTGCCCGGCCTGCGGCGCGCAAGCCGAGTGGAACCCGGCGAAGCAGAAGCTCGTGTGCCCGTTCTGCGGCACGGAATCGCCGTACCAGATCAATCCCGCCAGCGGGCAGATCGAAGAGATCGATCTGGTCAAGACGCTGCGCGAGCTGCCGGACTCACTGCGCGGATGGCACGCGGAGAAGCGCAGCGTGCGGTGCCAGAACTGCCGCGCGGTGATGGTGTTCGATCCCACGCGTGTCGCGCAGAACTGCGAGTTCTGCGGATCTCCGGCCCTGGTGCCGTACGAGGAGATCAAGGATCCAATCAGCCCGCAGAGCCTCCTGCCGTTCCGCGTGCCAGACACGACCGTGCGGGAGCAGATTCGGCGCTGGTACGCGAGCAAGTGGTTCGCGCCTGGCAAGCTGAAATCCCGCGCGCTCGTGGACACCGTGCACGGCGTGTACCTGCCGTACTGGACGTTCGACGCGCAGGTGAGCTGCCCGTGGCGCGCCGAGGCGGGCCACTACTACTACACGACCGAGACCTATCGCGACGACCAGGGCCGCACCGCGACGCGCCAGGTGCAGCACGTCCGCTGGGAGCCGGCGTCAGGTCAGGTCGATCACTTCTTTGACGACGAGCCGGTGCCGGGATCGCAGGGGGCGAACGTCACGCTGCTGCGCGCGATCGAGCCGTTTCCCACGAAGGAGCTGGTGCCGTACGACGCGGCGATGGTCTCGGGCTTCGTGGTCGAGCACTACCAGGTGGTGCTGATCGACGCCGCGCAGCGATCGGTCGATCAGATGACCGCGCAGCTGCGAGAGCTCTGCGCGCAGCAGATTCCTGGCGACACCTATCGCTCGCTCGAGATCGCTCCGGAGTTCTCAGGTCGCACCTTCAAGCACGTCCTGGTGCCGGTGTGGCTCCTGACGTACACCTACGGCGCCCGCGCATTCCAGGTGCTGGTGAACGGCTATACCGGCAAGATGGAAGGCACGTACCCGAAGAGTCCCTGGAAGGTGCTATTCGCCGTCGTGGTCGTCCTGCTGTTCGTGCTGTTGCTGTTGTACTCACAGTCGAACTGAGAACTGAGGGAGAGAAATCCCCAGATTCCACCGATTCACACAGATTCGTCTTTTGATAGACGAAGCCTTCGCCTCGCCGCAACTAGCACGCGGAAACAGGATGAATCTGTGAAATCTGTGTAATC
>JBKPSY010000295.1:0-15630 GCA_046735235.1 Acidobacteriota bacterium
CGGTACTTCTCCGCGGCCTCGACGAGCGCCCAGCAGTCGTCCACGCGATAGGCCGCGGGCACTTCGGTGGCGCCGTGCTTCCCAGTCTTGAGCGCCTCGAGCATCACGGGCACGTGCCATTCCCACGGGGTCGCTGTGAAGACGAGGTCGAGCGACTCCTCTCCGCACATCCGTTCGAAATCGCGCACCCCCTTCGTGTACAGGGTCGGCGACTTCTGTCCGGCGGCGACCACCTTCTGGCGGCCGCGCTCGGCGTGCGACGGATCGATGTCGCAAATCGCGACAACCTCGACGCCGTCAAGTGCGAGGTAGTTCTCGAGGTGGACCGTGCCCATGCCGCCGACGCCGACGAAGCCGACGCGGACGCGCGACAACGGCGGCGCGGCAAACAGCAGCGTATCGGGGACGGGCCCCGTAGTCGGCCGCGGCTGGCGTGTGGCCTCGACGGCTGATGGGCCGAGCGCCGCGGCGCCGAGCGTGGCGGCGGTCCCTTTCAAGAAATCGCGGCGCGACGTGTCGTCACTCACCGGTTGAACCTCGAGTCGTCATCCGGATCGTCGCTGGCCGGACCGCTCGGGCCACCGCCACGATCGCCGGGCTGCAGGAAGACGAGCGACTGATGAGACGGCACTTCGAAGCGCGTGCGACACGTCGCGCAGTTCACGACGTCGTCGATGCGGATCATGTAATCGCGCAGCTTCGCGTAGAGCGCGCGGTCGCGCTCGTCGGCGCCCGAAGGAATGCGATCCTTCTTGATCCGCCGGACCCAGCGCAGCTGGTAGTCGTTCCGCCGCTTGCAGCGCGGGCATGTCAGCGGCGTCGGGCGCGTTTCCTGCTTCTCGGTGAAGAAGTCCCGTTCGTTCAAAGACATCGTCGAAGGATACTATCCTAACCATTATGGCCGACGCGTCGACTCCAGCCATTCCCTCATCGCTCCCCGTGCTCCCGCTCCGGAACATGGTGGCGTTCCCGATGAGCGTGACGCCGATGGCGGTCAATCGCCCGATGTCGATTGACGCCGTGAACCGTGCCCTGACGGGCGATCGGCTGCTCTTCCTGTCGCTGCAGGCCAGCGATTCGGAATCGCCGGGTCCCACAGACCTCAAGCAGACGGGCACCGTCGGCGTCATCCGGCAGATGGCGCGCGGCGCGCACGGCCTCCAAATCGTCGTGGAGGGCCTCGAGCGGGTGTACGCCGAGTCCATCAGCCTCACCGAGCAGACCATGACGGCGAACATCCGCCGGGCGCCGGAAGAGGTGGTCAAATCCGTCGAGGTGGACGCCTACATGCGACGCCTCCGCGAGCAGGTCGATCGGGCGTTGTCGCTGGCCACCGGAATCTCGCAGGAGCTGAGACCCGTCATCGAGAACATCGACGACCCGTTGCGGCTGGCATACCTGATCGCCAGCCTGCTCGACATGCCGGCCATAGAGAAGCAGGCCGTGCTCGAGGTCAACACCCTCGTCGCCAAGCTCGAGATGGTCTCGGCCGCGCTCGCGCGCGAGATCACGCTCCTCGAAGTGAAGGGGCGCATCGAGTCGCAGGCGCAGCAGGAGATGACCGACGCGCAACGGCAGTACTACCTGCGGCAGCAGCTCAAGGCGATTCAGGACGAGCTCGGCGAAGGCGAAGCCGACGAGATCAAGCTGCTGCGCGAAAAGGTCGCCGCGCGGCGCCTGCCCGAGGACATCGACAAGGTCGCGACCCGCGAGCTCGATCGGCTCGCACGCATCAACAGCGCGTCGCCCGACTACCAGATGACGCGCACCTACCTCGACTGGCTGCTCGAAGTGCCCTGGGGGACGACGACCGAAGATCGCCTCGATCCCGTCGAGGCGCGTCGCGTGCTCGACGAGGACCACTACGACCTCGACAAGGTCAAGGAACGCATCGTCGAGTACCTGGCCGTCAGGAAGTTGAAGGGCGACATGAAGGGGCCGATCCTCTGTTTCGTCGGCCCCCCGGGCGTCGGCAAGACGTCGCTCGGTCAGTCGATCGCGCGGGCGATGAACCGCAAGTTCGTGCGGATTTCGCTCGGCGGCGTCCGCGACGAAGCTGAAGTCCGCGGGCATCGACGCACCTACATCGGCGCGCTGCCCGGGCGCATCGTGCAGGCGATGAAACAGGCCGGCTCCATGAACCCGGTCTTCATGCTCGACGAGATGGACAAGCTGGCCGCCGGCTTTCAAGGCGACCCGGCGGCGGCGCTGCTCGAGGTGCTCGATCCGGCGCAGAACCACACCTTCCGCGATCACTACCTCGAAGTGCCGCTCGACCTCTCGCACGTGCTGTTCATCGCCACGGCGAACCAGCTTGGGACGCTGCATCCGGCGCTGCTCGATCGCATGGAGATCCTGTCGCTCGTGGGATACACCGAAGAAGAGAAGAAGCACATCGCGCGCAGCTTCCTGATTCCGCGGCAGCTGAGCGAACATGGCCTGGCCGCCGGTGCCATCTCGTTCACGGATGCCGCGCTCTCGACCATCGTGTCGAAGTACACGCGCGAGGCAGGTGTCCGGGGCCTCGAGCGTCAGATCGGCGCGGTCGCCCGGAAAATCGCGGCGCGGATCGCCAGCCGCCCCGCCGGCGACGCGGCGACGACCCCGGCGCCGGTAGCGGTGGACGACTCGAACGTGTCGGAGTACCTCGGGCGTCCCCGCTTCGAGCGCGACACGGTCTTCCGCACGTCCCGTCCAGGCGTGGCTACCGGTGTCGCATGGACGGAGGCCGGCGGCGACGTCCTCTTCATCGAGGCGTCGCTGCTGCCGCGCGGCAGCCAGAACATCATCCTGACCGGACAGCTCGGCGACGTGATGCAGGAGTCCGCGCGCGCAGCGGTGAGCCACATCCGCGCGCACGCCACCGCCCTCGGCATCCCCGAAGACTTCCTCGAGCATCGGGACCTGCACATCCACGTGCCGGCCGGCGCGATTCCCAAAGACGGCCCCTCAGCGGGCGTCACGATGGCGACCGCCATCCTGTCGGCGGCGCGCAATCAGGCGACGCGGGAAGACGTCGCGATGACGGGAGAGATTACGCTCTCGGGACTCGTGCTGCCGGTCGGCGGCATTCGCGAGAAGGCGCTGGCGGCGCGCCGCCATGGCATCCACACCTTCATCCTGCCAGCGCTGAACGCCCCCGATCTCGAAGACATCCCCGAGGACCTGCGTCGCGACATGAAATTCATCCCGGCGGAGACGCTCGACGACGTGCTGCGCGCGGCGTTCTGAGGCTGGCGTGGCGACGATTGCGTGGTATGTCTCGGGGCACGGCTTCGGCCATGCGTCGCGTGACATCGAAGTCCTGAACGAGTTGGGCCGCCAGCGTCCCGACATCGCCGTGACGATCCGGACGACGGCGCCGCGGTGGATCTTCGACTTGACGCTGACGCGGCCGGTCGACTGGCGGCCGAGAGAATCCGATACCGGCGTCGTGCAGCTCGACAGCCTGCGACTCGACGCGGCGGAGACGATTCACAGGGCGGAAGCCTTTCACGCGACGCTCGACGAAGAGGCCGAGAGCGAGGCGGCGTGGCTTCGCGAGGAAGGCGCCACGCTGGTCGTCGGCGACATTCCGCCGCTGGCCTTCGCAGCGGCGGCACGCGCCGGCATCCCCTCTGTGGCGCTCGGCAACTTCACCTGGGACTGGATCTACGAGGGCTATCGCGAGCACCTGTCTGCCGCGGCGGCCCTCGTGCCGACGATTCGAGACGCGTACTCCCATGCGGCGCTCGCGCTCCGGCTGCCGATGGCCGGCGGGTTCGACATGTTCGACCGCGTGGAGGATCTGCCCTTCATCGCCCGGCGCGCGCGCCGAAGGCCGGCCGACGTCAGGCGACAGCTCCAGTTGCCCGACGACCAGCCCCTCGTGCTCGTCTCGTTCGGCGGGTACGGCGTGTCGCAGATCGATCTGACGCGCCTCTCGAAACTCGTCGGCTACACGATCGTCCTGACGGCCGACGTCACGTCGAGCCGTCGCGCGGACGATCCGCCGGGGCTCGGCCGGATGCTGCTGCCCGGCAACATCGTGCAGGTCGATGAGCGCGCGCTCTACTCGTCGGGACTGCGCTACGAAGACCTCGTCGGCGCCGTGGACATCGTCGTCACCAAACCGGGCTACGGGATCATCGCGGAGTGCGTCGCCAACGACACCGCCATCCTGTACACGTCACGCGGACAGTTCGTGGAGTACGACGTCCTCGTGCGCGAGATGCCGCGGTGGCTGCGGACGGAGTTCATCTCGAACGAGGACCTGCTCGGCGGACGCTGGCAGGACGCGCTGGATCGCCTCCGGAAGGCGCCTCCCCCGCCTGAGACCATCGCTACCGACGGGGCCGAGCGTTCCGTCGAGTGGATCACCGGGATGTTGTGAGCGTCGTCAGAAAGAAAAACACCTGGATTCTGAGATTTCAAGGATTAAGCCGTAATCCCTAAAATCCCGAAATCCAGGTGTCTTTTGATCCGCGAATTCCGAAAAATCCGGTAATCAGTCCTTGATACAGGTGACGAGCGACCAGATCCTCGGAATGTTCACCTTCTCGATCGACACCGGCCTCAGTTCCGCCTGAGCGAGGAACGCCGGCAAGTCGAGGTCCGACTTGAAGCCGACGTGGACGGTGAACGGCGAGATCAGGCGCTCGCCCCACGAGAGGATCGGGTTGGGGCTGCGGAAGTGGTTCAGGATGATGATGCGGCCGCCCGGGCGGCAGACCCGGCGCATTTCACGGGCGACCTGGAGCGGATCCGGAACGACGCTGATGAGGTACGGCGCGTAGACGATATCGAACGAGTCGTCCGCGAAATTGAGGGCCGAGGCATCCATCTGCTGGAGGCGGACGTTTCGCAGCCCGTTCTTCGCAATCTTCTCGTAGGCCTTCTCCAGCATCGACTCCGAGAGATCGACGCCGGTGACCGTGCAGTCGCGCGGGTAGAGCATGAGGTTGATGCCGGTGCCGACGCCGACTTCCAGAATCCGATCGTCGGCGGCGATCGCCATGCGCTGGAGCGCCTGCAAGCGCCCGGCGTGCAGTGTCGGGCCGAACGTGTAGTCGTAGACCGAGGCGAGCTTCTCGTACACGCCCGCCACAAAATCGGTCTCGACCGCCGTCACCGACAATGCCCTGGTGGCGACATCGCTGGCGAGAATCTCGTCTTCCGGCCCGACGTCGTTCCGGTTGAACAAGGCCATTTCGCGCGATCTCCTGAAGGTGGACTATACCTTCGCCACCAAGCTGGCGACAAGCAACATATCGGCCGGATGAACGTTCAGGCCTTCGTGGCCAGCGCGTCGAGCAGCGCAAGCACGCCTTCGGGCTGGCCCCCGAGCTGGAGGCCCTGCACGAGCGTTCGCACGGCTTCCGTCAGTTCCCGTGCAATCGCCACGCCCTCGAGCGCGGCCCGGCCAGAGGCATCGGCTGCTCGCATCCGCTCGACCAGAGCTGGCGGCACGTGGAGGTTCGGGACCTCGTTGGCCAGATATTCGGCGTGCAGCAGACTTTCGAACGGGTGGATCGTGGCAATCACCGGCACCTGGTGTGATGCCGTCCGGGCCAGGAACGATTCGAGCGCGGCCACGTCGAAGATCGGTACGGTCACCGCGAACTCGGCACCGGCCTCGACCTTGTATTCAAAGCGGCGCAGCTCCTCATCCAGACGCGGCGCAGTCGGGTTAGCGACGACGCCGATATGGAATGCGGTCGGCGCCCCGATGGGCTGGCCGCCGATGTCGCGCCCGTGGTTCAGGCGTGACACGGCATTGGTCAGGCCGATTGAATCGACATCGAACACGAGCGTCGCGTCCGAGTAGTCGCCCCGCTTCCTCGGATCGCCGGTGTACAGCACGACGTTCCTGATGCCGACGGCGTGGGCCCCGAGCAGATCCGACTGCATCGAGAGCAGGTAGCGGTCTCGGCAGGCGTACTGCAGCACCGGCTCGATGCCCGCGTCCTGCCGCACGAGCAGCGCCAGCGAGAGCGCGCTCATGCGCGCGCCGCCCCGCAGCCCTTCGCTGACCGACACCGCGTCGACTCCGTGCGCCGCCAGGCGTCGCGCGCAAGCCAGCGCGTGCGCGGCGTCGTGCCCGCGCGGCGGCTCCAGCTCGACGAGCATGACCTGCCGCTTTTCGGACAAGGCTCGTGACAGCCGCGACTTCTCGACGCGTGGGACGGGAGGTGCCGGCGGCGCCGTGGCGGTCTGCGAGACGACCGTCCGCACCGGAGGCGGCGGTTCGAGGCTTCGCACGACCTGCCGGATCTGGCGGATGTGCTCGGGCGTCGTCCCGCAGCAGCCGCCGACGAGACGCACGCCGTGCTGGACGAAGCGCCGGGCGTACGAGGCAAGGTATTCCGGCGAGGACAGGTAGATGTTTCGCCCCTCAATCTCGCGCGGACGGCCGGCGTTGGGCTGGGCGGCCAGCGGCTTGCGTGAGACGCGGGCGATGCGCTCGATCGTCTCGAGCATCGGGGCGGGCCCGACGCTGCAGTTGACGCCGATCACCGAAGCGCCAGCCCGCTCGAGCGCGGGCACGAACTGCTCGGGCGGCGCGCCGTCGAGGCTGTTGCCGTCCTCTTCGGTGGTCATCTGCGCGACGATCGGCAGATCGCACGTCTTGCGGATGGCGGCAATCGCCGCGCCGATCTCGTTGGCGTCGCGAAACGTCTCCAGCAGGATGAGGTCGACGCCCCCCTCGACGAGCGCGGCCACCTGCTCGCGGAAGCAGGCCTCGGCTTCGTCCACGCCCATGCGGCCCCATGGCTCGATGCGGACACTGAGCGGCCCGATGGCACCGGCCACGTAGGCGCCGTCACGAGCGACCTGCTTGGCGATCCGCGCGCCGGCCAGGTTGATGTCGTGCAGTTTGTCGGCCAGGCCAAACGAGCCGAGCTTGATGCGGTTGGCGCCGAACGTGTTCGTCTCGATGACGTCGGCGCCCGCGCGCAGGTATTCCCTGTGCACCTCGGACACGAGGTCCGGCGAGGTGAGGTTCAGCGCGTCGAACGAGCGGTTCACGAACACGCCGCGCGCGTACAGCATCGTGCCCATCGCGCCGTCGCAGACGAGCACGCGTGCGGCGATCGCGTCGAGAAAGGTCGGTCTCAAGTGGTGCGGCTTACCGTGGCTCGGAACGGGCCCCGGGGGTCCTGGCCCCCGCCGGTCCCGGCACGAGCATGTCGGTCTTGTCCCAGATGAAGTCCTTGTTGCTGTAGACGGCGGTCTCGTAGTCCTTGCCCATGAAGATCGCCGAGACAGGGCACGCCTCTTCGCAGTATCCGCAGAAGATGCAGCGGGTCTTGTGAATCTGGTAGACCTTGGCGTACCGCGGACCCGCCATGACGGAGCCGTCGTTCTCGGCCGCCTCGAGGTAGATGGCGTCGGCCGGACAGGCGACCGCGCACAGGCCGCACGCCACGCACTTTTCGAGCCCGTTCTCGTCGCGCATCAAGACCTGCTTGCCGCGGAACTTCGGGAACATCGGGACCTTTTCGTCCGGATAGTTCACCGTGATCGGCTTGCGGAAGATGTGCTTGAACGTCGTGGCGAAGCCCGTGACGATCTCACGAATCATGAGGTAATCATACCATTCGGACCGGGTCTACCAGGCCAGTCAGGTCGGGCAGGTTCGCCGGGTCGGCAGGACCACCGACGCGACCGACCTGACCGACCTGACCGACCTGACAGACCTGACAGACCTGACAGACCCGGTAAGATGTTCTCGTGGAACCCCAACCACTCTCGCAGGCGCAGTTCCTGCTGGTCACCCTGGTGTTCAAGCTGGGTGTCATGGCGCTGCTGGCGACGATGCTGGTGCGGTTCCGGCGGTTCCGGCAGATCCTGATCTTCGAGCGCCGCGCGCTTCCCGATCGGCTGGTCCTGTCGCTGTCGATGGGCGCGCCGCTGACGCTCGGCATCGCCTCCCGCATCCTCCTGCACTATTACGCCGCGGACCTGACGCTCGAAGGCGCCTTCCTGGTCGGCCTGATCGCCGGCCCGTATTCAGGCGCGATCGTGGGCGGCCTGACGTCGGTGCCGGCGCTGATTGCCGGCGAGCTCGGCGCGCTGCCATTCGCGGTCGGCTGCGGATTCGCCGGCGGCGGCCTCCGCGAGCTGTGCCCGAAGGAAGCCATCTGGCACTTCTCGCCGTTCGTGTTCCAGCACCTGCCTCGCCGGATCTGGAACATGGTCCGCAACCTCCACGTGGACTGGCAGATCATCCTGGTGCTCGCGCCGATTGGCCTGGAGCTCGTGCGCCAGGCCGTGGGCTCGCGATTCGGCGTCCACCGCCTCTACTATCTGGATTCGCCCTCCGCCATCTATTTCGCGCTCGTGCTGCTCGGCACGGTGCTCTGTGTCGCGACCCCCATCAAGATCTGGAACAACGCGCGCATCGAGCACCGGCTGCACGAGCAGGAAAAGCTGCTGCTGGCAGCCAAGATCTCGGCGCTGGCGTCGCAGATCAACCCGCACTTCCTGTTCAACACCCTGACGTCGATTTCCTCGCTGATCCGATCGCAGCCCGAGACGGCGCGGATGGTCGTGCATCGCCTGTCGGCGCTCCTCCGCCGGCGGCTCCGCGATCCGAACCACTTCGTCTCCCTGCGCGAGGAGGTCGAGGCGCTGCAGGAATACCTCGATATCGAGACGATTCGCTTCGGGCCGCAGCTGCGCGTCGCGATGGATCTGGACGACGAGGCGCTCGACGTGCCGGTGCCAAGCATGATCCTCCAGCCGCTCGTGGAGAACTGCATCAAGCACGGCCTCTCCCGGAAGGTAGGCGGCGGCACGATCACCGTGCAGGCGAAGCCGCTCGCCGACGGCGCGCTGATCGAGGTCAGCGACGACGGGCTTGGCATGTCGGAGGAGCGCCTCGAAACGGCGCTGTCGGACGGCATCGGACTCAGCAACGTCAACGAGCGGCTCCGCGTCATCTACGGCGCGCGCAGTGCCCTGCGCATCACGAGTCAGCTCGGGCGCGGGACTCGCATCGCGTTCGAGATTCCCGTCGTCGACGACGAGGAGCGAGCCAGTGCCTGAGCGTCTGCTCCGCGCGGTGGTCGTCGACGACGAGCAGCTGGCGCGGGAAGAGCTGTGCTACGTGCTCGACGAGGTCGGCGGCGTCGAGGTGGTCGCCGAAGCCGGCAACGGCCTCGAGGCCCTGGACGCCATCGGCCGCCTCGACCCGGATCTCGTCTTCCTCGACGTGCAGATGCCGGGCCTGACCGGCTTCGAGGTCGCGCGCAAACTCGCGGATCGCGAGCCGCCCGTCACCGTCATTTTCGTGACCGCCTACGACCAGCACGCGATCCAGGCATTCGAGGTCAATGCGGTCGACTACCTGCTGAAACCCATCGACAGCCGGCGGGTCGAAATGGCCGTCGAGAGGGCCCGGCGGCGCGTCGTCCCCGAGGCCCCGCTGAACGACCAGCTCGAACGCATCGTCCAACTGGTGGAAGGGCGCAAGACGCTCCCCGAGCAGGTCGCGGTGAAGGTCGGCGATCGGCTGCTGCTCGTCCAGTCCGAGGACATCATTTTTGCCTCGATGGCGGACGACTCGATTACTATCGTTGCTGGGCATGCGGCCGGGACGTGCAACTTCCGGACGCTCGATGAGCTCCAGGCGCGCCTCGACCCTGCCGTGTTCTGGCGGGTGCACCGGTCGCACCTCGTGAACATCAACAAGATCAAGGAGATAGTCCCCTGGTTCAGCCGGAACTACATCCTGAGAATGAAGGACGCGAAGACGACGGAGATCCCGGTCAGCCGGTCGCAGACGCGACGGCTGCGGGAGTATCTGCGTCTCTAGCCGGGCTCGGTCCCGAGGGCGGCTCGGTGGCGCCGCCGTCGGCACACCCCGCGGGCCCGAGCGCGGCTGCGTCGCAGCTGCGCCAGGTGCGCGACGAGCTGGTGGTCTGGGCGAAGACGCTGGTGTCGGCCGCGATCTACGCGACGCTGATCGTCACGTTCATCGCGCAGGTCGCGCGCGTCGAAGGTCAGAGCATGGCGCCGACGCTGGCCGATCAGGATCGGCTGATCGTCAACAAGCTCGCCTACCGGTTCGCCGACCCGCGGCGCGGCGACATCGTGATGCTCTACTATCCGATCGACCCGAACAAGTCGTTCGTGAAGCGGGTCATCGCCGAAGAGAACGACGTCGTGCGCATCGTCGACGGCAGGGTGTTCGTCAACGACGTGCCGCTCCGCGACGACTACGTGCCACCTGAGTACCGCAGCCACGACGACTACGGGCCAACCGTTGTGCAAGAGGGCTATTACTTCGTGATGGGCGACCACCGGAACAACAGCTCCGACAGCCGTCATTGGGGTATGGTGCCCAAGAAGTACATCATCGGCAAAGTCCAGATTCGCTGGTGGCCGGTGCAAACCGCCCGCATCTTCTGACGCCGAGGACGTGCCCGAGCGCGCGCGCTACCAGGCCGTCACCAGGGTCCTCGTTCAGGTTCTTTTCCTCAATCTCGCCGTGGCAGTGGCCAAGCTGGTCCTTGGCTACTTCACGGGTGCCGTCAGTGTCATCTCCGACGGCCTGCACTCGATCACCGATTCCTTTTCCAATGTCGCCGGGCTGATCGGCGTGCGCGTCGCTCGCAAGCCGCCCGACGCCGATCATCCATACGGCCACCGGAAGTTCGAGACCATGGGGGCGGCGCTCATCGGCGCATTCCTGATGGTTGCGATGATCGAGCTCGGACGGGCGACCTGGCAGCGGCTGTCGGCCGGAGGCGCTGGCCCTCAGACGCCCCCGCTCTCGTTTGTCGTCATGGGCGCGACGATCGTGGTCAACCTGCTCGTCACGACGTTCGAGCGCCGCGCCGGCATGCGGCTCCAGAGCGAAGTGCTTCTGGCCGATGCGACGCACACGCGCAGCGACGTGTTCACGTCCTTCACGGTCATCGTGGCGCTGATCGGCAGCCGCCTTGGCTATCCCCTGCTCGACCCGATTGCTGCCATCGTGGTCGTCGGCTTCATCGGTCATGCGGCGTGGGAGATCTTCAAAGGCGCCAGCGACGTGCTCGCCGATCGGATCGTCATCGCAGAGGACGATGTGCGGGCCGTGGTCATGTCAGTCCCGCCGGTGATGGGATGCCACGAGATCCGGACGCGCGGGCCGGCCGATTACGTGTTCCTCGACCTGCACGTGTGGATGGCGGCGCAAACGCCCCTCGACCAGGCGCACGCGGTCTCACATCAAGTGAAGGATCGGCTGATGGCGCGCTTTCCGCAGATCCGCGACGCGGTCATCCACATCGAACCGCCGCCGCGTCAGGATGATCCTCGTAAGGGGTAAACGGAAAGAATCCACAGATTACACAGATGGCACAGATTTCTTGACGTCACGCTGACTTCGCGGTCGAACGCGCTGGAATAGTTCCGGCGATTTCAAGAGGCTGCAAAGAGGGCATGACACCGAGAATCGGTGTTATCTGTGCAATCTGTGGATTCTCTTTCGGTCAGACCGGCGCCTGGGCGCCTTGCATCGCCATCCGCTCGTAGGCGGCTTCGTACATCGGGACGACACGTGACGCGGAGAAGCGGCGCACCGCGGCGTCGCGCGCCGCCAGGCGGATGCGTTCGTGGAGCGCCGCATCCGTCAGCACCCGAATCCCGGCCTGCGCCATGCCATCGACGTCGTCGGGCGCCCGCAGGAAGCCGGTGACGCCGTCGTCGATCACTTCGGGCAACCCGCCCACCCGTGACGCCACGACAGGGACTTCGCACGCCATCGCTTCCAGCGCAGCCAGCCCGAAGCTCTCCGTGGCCGACGGCAGCAGGAAGAGGTGCGCACGCGAGAGCACGTCCACCACGTCCTTGTTCTCGCCGGCGTACTCGACGTCGGCCTCGAGGCCCGCGGCCTTGACGCGCTGCCGCGCCGTCTCGAGCTCAGGGCCCTCACCCACCAGCACGAGCACCGCCGGCAGCGTCGCACGAATGCGCTCGAAGACGTCGATGAGCGCGCCGATCCGTTTCACGGGTCGGAAGTTCGAGATGTGCACCACGCGGGGGCGCGCGTCGGGCGGCGGCGGCAGGGCGCGCCGCGCAAAGCGGTCGCCATCGAGGAAATTCGGAATCACCTGGATGTGGCGAGTTATCCCGAGATGGCGACAGGTGTCGATGCGGAGGCTCTCCGACACCGCCGTGACGTGATCCGACTGGTCGATGCAGAACGCGACCGTCTCGGCGTACGACGGGTCGCTCCCGACGAGCGTGATATCCGTGCCGTGCAGCGTCGTCATGATCTTCGGCACGCGATCGGTCGGGTGCGCCGCCATGATCTGCCGCGCGAGATAAGCGGCCGCGGCGTGGGGCACGGC
Organism: Acidobacteriota bacterium; assembly: GCA_046735235.1. Classification (GTDB taxonomy): domain Bacteria; phylum Acidobacteriota; class Vicinamibacteria; order Vicinamibacterales; family JAENWD01; genus JAENWD01. The sequence goes on from JBKPSY010000295.1 coordinate 12,324, forward strand.
GTAATGCGCGTGGACCACGTCGAGATGGTGCTTCCGCGAGACCTGGACGATCTTCGTCGCGAGCGACAGCGCGTACTGCGGCTCGCGGAACAGCGGATACGCGGGCGTCGACACGGCGTGGAACGTCAGGCGCGGATCGCCGACGGGAAAGCGGAACGGCGGATCGGTGCTGAGGACGTGGACGTCGTGTCCGCGGCCCGCCAGCTCGACAGCCAGCTCCGTGGCGACGATGCCGCTGCCGCCCGTGGACGCGTAGCAGACGATGCCGATTCTCACGAGCGGGGCGCTCCGGACGGCCGGCGCTTCAGCACAGTCCGGCGCATGACCGGTTCACGGACGACGAAGCCTTCCGCCCATCGGACACCGGCGAGCGCGCCGAACTGCGCGTCGCGGCTCTCGACGAGCTGGTTGAAGAGCGGCGAGGTCAGCCGCGTGTGCGCCGCGTCGGGTCCCGTCGGCGCGAACTGCGATCGATGGCACGCGAGCGCCCGCTGTTTCACTTCGTAGAACTCCGAGACGTCTACAAGGAACGAGGGCGCCGACGAGTTGTTGATGAAGTAGTAGACGAGCCAGTCCGGCTTCCAGGGATCGCCCTCGGCAGCAAAGCGCCTGAGTCCCGCGCTGAACGCGCCTGCCGTCACGAGCCGGCTGGCGCCGACGTGATCGGGATGGCGATCCTCCCAGTACGGCACGGCCACCACCGACGGCCGGGCCGTCCGAATCAACGCCGCCACGGCACGCACCTGCTCCGGGACATCGCCGAGCTGGCGGTCGGGCAGCCCCAGGTTTTCGCGCCACGTCGCGCCCAGCACGGCACGCGCCTCCTCGGCCTCGCGCAGACGCTCGTCGACGGTGCCGTTGCTGCCCATTTCGCCGCGCGTGAGATCGCACAGACCGACGGAGAGCCCGCGTGCCACGTGCTCGGCCACCGTCGCGCCCATGCCGATCTCGATGTCGTCTGGATGCGGCCCGAAGGCCAGAACGTCCACCGGGCCGAGACCCATCAACCGATCATAGCCTCTTCAAGGGCCCGGGAAGTCGCGCCGCGGCGGAACCGGGCGATCGTCCCTGGTGGGTTCCACCGGCTGCAGCCCCAGGATCACCGAACGCGGGCCGATGTAATACGGGTGCCAGCCGACGGATTCGAGGTGTGAGACAACGGGCAACGACACGGGCAGCCAGATGTAGTCGGGCCGCAATTCGGCGACGGCCACGATCGCGCCGGGTCCGTTTCGATAGATCTCGGTATGGCGGTTGCGCACGGCCGTGCTGTAGAGGGTCTCGCGGCGGCCGTCCATCGACACCGTCATCGTGGGGCCGAGATGCCAGATGGCGTACTCGCCGTAATCGAACCACGTCAGCAGGCGTCCTCGAAGCTCATGGGATTTCACGAACTCGACGGCGCCTGGCTCCGGCGTCCACTCGCCCTCCATGCTCACGCGACGGCCGAAGACGCCCAACGCGAGGGCCGCCGCGCAGAGGGCGGCGCCGACCGCCGTCCAATCGAACGCGTCACGCGTCGTGCCGTCATCTCGCCGCCTGCCGGCCGCCAGCGGCGCGACGAGCAGGCCGACGGCGATCGCGAAAAATCCTCCCAAACGCGCGACGCGCATCGAGCCGGCCGCAAGCATCGCAATCGTGAGCCACACCCAGAGGGGCGCGACCTTCCGTCCGCGGATCAGCGCGATGGCGGCGAGCGCCATCGGCAGGAACCAGAGAGCAAGTGCCGCGATCGGCAGGGCTGTGACCGGACGCCATTCGGGGATGTCGGCGCGTTCCGGCCGCACTGTCGTCAGCAGGAAATCGAGCATGCCGAGGCCGTACGGGTTCACGAGACACGCCGCCGCGCTGGCGACGGCCATCAACAGGATCGCGAGACGCAGGCGCAGCGGAATCGTCAGATCGATCAGCGCGCACGCGGTGAAGATTGCGAGGATGCCCGCCCCGACCAGCCAGCCGCCGTGCGTGTTCACCCAGACCGCGAACAGGGCCGGCACCGCGAGGCGCGCCCACCCGCGTCCCTGGAGCACCTGCGTCAGGCAGAACAGCAATGCGGCGCATAGCAGGATGGAGAACGCCTGCGGACGCATCGTCGCCAGGAGCGGCCAGACGCCGAGCGCCGTCACGAAGAGCAGCCCGTCGCGCCAGACCGGCGTCAGACGAAACGGCCGCCACGCCGCGAGCACGAACGCGCCCGCGCCCCACGCCAGAGCCAGCTTCAGGGCCGTCAAGCCGATCGCGCCGGCAGTTCGCCACGCGGCCGCCATCACGATCTCCGCGAGCCATTCGTGGTTGATCCACGGGAGGTCGCGCGTGAACGAGTACCGATCCACCTGGACGACGTGGCCGCTGGCGAGGATGTCGCGGCCGAAGGTGAGGTGCCCCCAGAGATCCGCGTCGGCGGTGGTCAGTGAGAGGAGCGCCAGGATGACGAACTGGACGAGCGCGCCGAACCAGAGCTGCGGGCGTGTCACCGTGCGCGGTAGTGTCCGCTCCGGCCGCCGGTCTTCTCGACGAGCCGCACGCGCTCGATCGTCATCGCGCGATCGCCGGCCTTGAGCATGTCGTAGATCGTGAGCGCGGCGACGCTGACGGCGGTCAGCGCCTCCATTTCGACGCCGGTCTTGCCGGAGACGCGAACGGTCGCAGTGACCAGATACCCACCGCGCGCAGGCGTGACGGTCACGTCCACGCCCGAGAGCGCCAGTGGATGGCAGAGCGGGATCAGATCGGAGGTGCGCTTGGCGGCCTGGATGCCGGCGATGCGCGCGATCTCGAGGGGGCTTCCCTTCTTCGCCGCGCCTTTCGCCGCCAGCCGGCGCGCAGCCGACGACACGCGGATGAACCCAACGGCCGTCGCCGAGCGATCGGTGACGGGCTTGTCGCCCACATCGACCATGCGAACCTTGCCGCTCGGGTCGACGTGGCTGAGCGTAGGGCGCTTACGCATCGGCTCCCGCGTCTCGTGCGAGATAAAAAGAGAGAGTCTCGAGCGACTGCGTCAGATCGACGCTCTTCAGCTTGACGTCCGCCGGCACGGAGAGCGGTCCGGGCGAGAAGTTGAGGATCGCCTTCACACCCGACGCCACCACCTGGTTGACGACGGGCTGCGCGGCCGAGGCGGGCACCGCAATCACGGCGATGCTGATGCGGTCGTTCTTCGCCACCTTCTTGAGCTGCCGGATGTCGTAGATGGCGACGCCGCCGCGCGAGACGTGCCCGACTTTCTCGTTCAGCACGTCGAACAGCGCCTGTCTCTTATACACATCTCCGAGCCCACGAGACGGCACTAAGGATCGCGTATGCC
>JBKPSY010000296.1:0-10144 GCA_046735235.1 Acidobacteriota bacterium
GCGGCGGAACTGCGGCGTCCTGGACGGGTAGATGTAGCCAATCCGCACGAACACCAGCACGACGAACGTCGTCAGCACGGCCGCATTCGCTGCGGGCCCCCAGGCAAGCGCCGCCAGGTACAGCACGACGATGTTCCAGTACGACGGGAAGCCCGTGAAGAAATAGTCGTCCGTCTTCGCGTCATCGCGGCAGAACGCGATCGCGCTCGACAGCAGAATCCCCGCGACGACGATCAGTCCCAGGATCCCCTCCGGCAGCATCCCGTTGCGGACCAGCAGCACCGCCGGCACGAACACGAACGTCAGGTAGTCGACGATGTCGTCGAGTCGGTTGCCGTTGAAGTGCGGCGTGCGCTCCTTCACGCGCGCCAGCCGCGCAAGCGCGCCGTCGACGGCGTCGATCACCGTCGACAGCACCAGCCACAGAAAGGCCTCGCGAAGACGGCCGTCGATGCCCGCGGTCAGCGACAGGAAGGCGCACAAGGCGCCGGTAGCGGTGAAGAGGTGGACGAGCCAGGGGAACATTTGAAAATAGGGAATAGGGAATAGGGAAAGTAAGAGAACGCGCGTCCCGCCGGCCGCGCCCGGCCGGTTCTGCATTTTCCCCCTATTTTCCCTATTCGCTATTCCTATTCCCTATTTCCACAGGTACTCAATCGGCGCGCCGGCATCCGGAACGCGTTGCCTGAAGTCCTCACCGGCGGCCTTCGCGAGCGTGGCCGCCACCTGGCTCGCGTAGGCGGGGGGCGCGTTGGTCCACTCGCCGCGTCGTGGCCAGTCCGGTCCCGTGGCGATCAGCCACGTCTCATCGGCGCCCACCACGTCGTCGCCGTGCTTCGACCAGTCGTCCGCGTGATGCCCGCGACCGTGATCGACGGTCACGATGAGGGACGTCGTATCCCGATATTCGGGGTCGGCTTGAATCCATGCGTGCAACTCGCGCAGGTAGCCGTCGATGCGGTGCAGCGCATCGAGGAGTCGTTCGTAGTTGCGGTCGTGTGCCCAGTCGTCGGTCTCGTCGAAGGCGATGTACAGGGCGCGTGGACGACTGCGCTGCAGGGCATCCATCGCAAAGCGAAACGTGAACGCGTCGTGCCGAGCGCTCGGCCAGGGGGTCGTCGCCTCGAACTGCGCTGCGTTCAGTGCCTGGACGCGCGGATCCGGGCTCTCGAACGCGTCGTAGCCCGCGTTCACGGTAACGGCGCCCTCCTCGTGCGCGGCAATCCATCGGAACGTTTCCCACGATGCGAAGACGGCCACCGCGCCTGGCGCAGACCACCTTGCCGCCAGGAACTCGAGGACCGTGGGATACGGATAGCGACGGTTGTCGTTGCTGCGGATGTCGGCGTCGTGCGGCGCGCCGGTCAGCAGCTCGGCATAGCCGGGATAGGAGAAACGATGGCGATTGGTGACGCCGAACGCGCTGCCCCGCGCCCGGTTGCCGGCGATCGAGCCGTAGTTGTGGACCAGCACCTGCCACACGAACGGCATGAGCCTCTCGCGACGGGCCTCTGGGGTATCGGCGAAATATTTCTGGTACGCGCCGGTGCCGGCAATCGCGCCGTCTTTCGTGGTGGACGCGAGGGCGATGGCGTCGAGGCCCCCGAAGATCTCTTCGGTCCGCGTGCCGTCCAGCGTGACGAGGACGACGTGACGCGCAGGCGCCGCCGTCGGCGATGGTGTGCGGCCCGCCAGGATTGCCGACGTCCCGATCGCCAGAACTGCTGCTGCAATCGCCCCGCGCCGCATGCCTGCCCTCGCTGGCCGGCCCGATGCGGGCCGCGGGCAGTCTAGCAGGGCTGAAGCTCGGCCCCACGTAGGGAGCAGTAGGGCGGGGCTTCAGCGTGGGGACAGTAGGGCGGGGCTTCAGCCCCGCCATGTCGTGCGTCGTGAGGAACGGTAGGGCAGGACTTCAGGCCGCCGCTTCACCCGGGGCGTGCTATCGGCTGCTGTCGTCGCGCGCCGGACGCGCCGCCGTCTCTCGCGAGCCGTCGTCGCCGAGGGTCTCGCCGTCAGAGACGGGATGCACGGCCGCGAGGCGGGCCAGCCGGAGGTTGCCGCCGCGGCTCGCGACGAGCTCGTCGCGCACGGTGTAGCCCGCGTCGCGAGCGGCCCTGGAGTCGTAGGCGTCGGGCCCCGTCCGGACGCCGATGCGGTGATACAGCGCGCGCATGTCGTTCGAGGACACGATGTCGCCGGCTTCAGCGACCTCGACCGCGTGCTGCAGCTCATGGCCAAGCAGCGCCACGCGCCAGACCGGCGCGTCCGCGCGGTTCAATTGCACCCGCAGGAAGCGATGCGTTGCGCTCTTCGCGAGGAAGCGCAGCGAGCCGCCGATGGACTCGCGCATGTCGGGACGCAGATCGACGTAAACGATCACGTCCGAGCGCTCGATCTGGTTCACGAGGCGGCGGAACGTCGGCGACTGCGCCATGCCCTGGGCGATGATGTCTTCGGCGTCCTTCTGCATCGGCCGCACGTGGGCGTAGGGATTGACGGTCTTCGGCGGCGCCGCGTGAAGCGGTGCGATGACGAGCGCGCTGGCGATGATGGCAAGAGCTGCACGCATGACTCCGTCCTCCGCCTTGCCGCCCATCTCGCCGAGGGATGCGAATGAGCGACGTTCAGGCTGTTAGACGGAGCGTTTCGCGGACAGCTGGGTGCGCCGGACGATCACGGACCGCACGCTCGACGCGCGCGCGACCCGTTCGTCACACGCGGGTTCGGATAGTCACCCGCGAGTGCGGCTGAGCCCGTGGCCCGTGCGGGCCATCCCGACAGTTCGTCCCAACACTTGTCACGGCAAAAAGCGGAAGGCGCCTCGTTTGAGGGAACACGGAATCAAGCGCAGCGCAGAGGACAGGGTGCAGAAGCGCAGGGTGCAGCCAGTGCAGGGCAGCGTGCCGGGCGCAAGGCGGGGCTGAAGCCCCGCCCGACTGTCGGCTGTCTGCAGTAGGCCGGGGCTTCAGCCCCGGCACTGCCTGTTGCCTGCTACGACGTGACGCCGGCCAGCACGCCGCGTTCGTAGGCGAGGGATTCGATCATCCCGGGCAGCGGGTCGTCCTCATGGATCTCGTATTCGAGACCGACCTGTCCGGTGTAGTTGATCTCCAGCAGCGCGCGGAAGAGTCCTGGGAAGTCGAGCAGGCCACGGCCCACGGCCACCTGGCTGTCGCGCTCGGTCTTCACCGCGAGATCCTTCACGTGCATGTCGTACAGCCGATCTTTGCACTCGCGGACCGCGGCGACCGGATCGGTACCGGTGCGCGTCGTGTGCCCGACGTCGATGCAGAGTCCGAGGCGGCTGTCGCGGGACTTCACAGCGGCGTAGGCGTCCTGCGGGCGTGGCCACCATTTGTCCTCGGGCCCATGGTTGTGGATGACGGTCTTGATGTCGTACTCCTTCGCCATCTTCTCGATCGTGTCGAGGCCCGCGGGATCGGGCGAGGTGAAGATCAGCGGGAAGCCGGCGTTTTTCGCGTATTCGAAGTTCTTCCGAATCTCGACCGGATCGTTCGGCAGCGTGATGGTGCCGCCGCCGGCGACGGTGATGCCCGCTGCTTCGATCTTCGCGCGCAGGGCCTTCGTCACCTCGGGGGGATCCGTCCGGGGGATGTGGACGTCCTTGAACGTCATGCTCGTCACCCCGAGCGTCTTCGCCATGGCCAGCGTCTGATCGAGCGAGAACTTCCGCATCGAATACGACGCCACGCCCAGGCGCAGTGTGCCTTTGGCGGCGGCGGCCGGAGTGCCGCTCGCGGTCGCCGCCGCGGCGCGTGCCGGGAAGGCCGGCGCCAGCGCGACCCCGGCGGCCGCAGCCGCACTGCCCAGGAAGCCTCGTCGTGTGAACCGCGTCATCGCATCTCTCCTTGGTCGGTCCGAATGGCGACGGGCATCCCGCCCGCCGTCGCGGATTGGTCGGCGGCCAGGCACACGGCCATCGTCTTTTCGGCGTCGAACACGTTCAGGTGCGTCTCCCGATCGTGGCGCACCGCGTCCACGAGCTCGTCGATCTCGCCCTGGAACGGATGATGGCTCACGTCCGCGCTGTCAGGCATCGGCGCCTCGATCCGAATGGCGCGGCCGGCCGTGCCGTAGTCGGCTGCGACCAGTCGCACCTCGGCGATCGGGTTGGCCGCGCGCAGCTCCTCGAGATCCACCGGTTCGTCGTTCCAGGCAATCAGCGTGTCGCGAACGCTGGCGAGGCGTCCCATCAGCTCGACGCCGAACGTGTACGGCAACTGGAAATCCGTCGAGCTGGTCACGTGGCCCAGGGCCCCGCCCGACAGCCGCAGGTTCGCGACGATCGTCGTCGGCCACTCGTACCCTGGAGTGATGCGCGCGTGGTAGGCCGACGCTTCGACCGGCTCCAGGCCGCTCAGCCACCGAAGCGCGTCGACGGCATGGCAGCCGGCAGCGAGCAGGTGCGATCCGCCGCCCTGTCGCGTGCGGCACCACTCCCAGCCGGCATACCAGTCCAGGATGCGCGACAGGTACTGCACGCGGGCGAAATGAATCGCGCCGAGACGGCCCGATTCGCGCAGCCAGCGCACGAACCGGATGTACGGGTTGTAGCGCAGCTCGAAGGACACGATCGTGCGGACGCCGGCCGCGGCGACCGCCTTGTGAATGGCCGCCAGCTCCTCGGCGTTCAACGCCGTGGGCTTCTCGAGCAGGATGTGCTTGCCGGCGCGTGCGGCGGCGACTGCCTGAGCGGCGTGCAGATGATTCGGCGTCGCGATGGCGATGATGTCGATGTCCGGAGACTCGAGGAGATCGTCGAAGCGGGTCGTGATTTTGGCAGCAGGCGCCTCGACCTTGCTCCGCGCGAGCGACGCGCGGACTCGGCCCTCGTCTCGTCCGCAGAGCAGCCGGACCTCGGAGTGCGGGTTCTGGTTGAACGCCGTGATGTGCTGGGCAGCGCACCAGCCAATCCCGACGATGCCGATGCCGAGCGGTTCGGTCCGGACAGCCATCGGCGGAATGCTATCCTACTCGCGGGATTGTTCCATGCGGCGCACACTGGCTGTGGTTCTTCTCCTTCTCGCAACCGGCGCGACGTCTCTGATCGCGCAATCCCCGAACGACCTCGTCGTGGTCGTCACCGGCACGAAGCAGTTTCACGTGCCGACGTGCCCGGTGGTCGCAAAAGCCGGATCGCACGTGAAGATCATGAAGCGATCCGAGGCCCTGCGGAAGGGCTTGGCGGCGCACGACTGCGGCAGCATGCCCGGGGCGTACGTGGACCCGAACACGGTCAAGGTCTACACGCAGCCGAACGACAACAAGTACCACCTGGCGTCGTGCCAGAAGCTCGGCGCGAACCGCACCGCGATCACCCTCGAGGAAGCCGGCAAGAAGTTCTGGCCGTGCCCCGTCTGCCATCCTCCGATTCGGCAGCGGACGCAGTCTTGATGGAACGTCGCGACTTTCTTCGCGCCGCGACTCTGGCGCCGGCGATCGCGCTGACGGGTCAAGGCCTGCCCGCCGCGGCCGCGCCCGCCGAGCTCACCGACCGCGAGGGATGGCTGCAGCATCTCGCCCGCCTCTCGGACCCCGTGCTCACGAACCTCGCCGCCGGCAGGCTACGCGCCCAGATGCCGATCGAGCAGGCCGCGGGCGCCGACCGCAAGAGCGTCACGCACCTCGAGGCGTTCGGGCGCTTGATGGCCGGACTGGCGCCGTGGCTCGAGTTACCGGGACTCGACGGGGAAGAGGGGAGGTTCCAGGCACGAACGCGAAGGCTCGCGAGCAATGCGCTCGAGGTGGCGGTGGATCCCGCGTCGCCAGACGCCATGAACTTCGCGAGAGAGTCGCAGCCGCTCGTGGACGCCGCGTTCCTGGCCCAGGCCATTCTACGGGCGCCGACCGCGCTGCGCGACGCGATGAGCTCGGCGACGAAGCGCCGTCTGGTCGCGGCTCTGGAGTCGACGCGGACCATCACGCCAGGGTTCAATAACTGGCTATTGTTCTCGGCAACGGTCGAAGCGGCGCTCAAGACACTCGACGCGTCGTGGGACCACCTGCGCGTCGACTACGCCCTGCGGCAGCACGAGCAGTGGTACAAGGGCGACGGCCTTTATGGCGACGGCCCGCAGTTTCACTGGGACTACTACAACAGCTTCGTGATCCAGCCGATGCTGCTGGACGTGCTCGAGACATGTGGGGGCGACTCGCCGGCCTGGAGCGAGATGAGGCCGCGCGTCCTGGAGCGGTCGCAGCGCTACGCCGTCATCCTCGAACGCCTGATCGCGCCCGACGGCAGCTTTCCGGCGATCGGCCGCTCGCTCGCGTACCGTTGCGGCGCGTTCCAGCTCCTCGCGGCGCTCGCGCTGAAGCGCCAACTGCCTGACGCACTGGCGCCCGGTCAGGTCCGCGCGGCGCTCACCGCCGTCATCCAGCGCACGCTTGGCGCGGCGAACACGTTCGATTCCAACGGATGGCTGACGATCGGCCTGGCGGGGCATCAGCCCACGTTGGGTGAGGGTTACATCTCGACGGGAAGTCTCTATCTCAGCGCGGTCGCATTTCTTCCGCTTGGGCTCGCGCCGTCCGATCCGTTCTGGGCATCGGAAGCCGTTCCCTGGACGTCGGTCCGCGCGTGGCGCGGCGACGCCGTTCCGATCGATCACGCGCTCTCGTAAAGGTCCACGGGTCGATAGGTCCATGGGTCGATAGGTCCATGGGTCCATAGGCCCATGGGGCATGGGTCAGAACCCATGGACTCACGGACCCATAACCCCATGGACCTTCAAACTACGAGCACGTATTCGAGATGTCCTTGACGTCCTTCACCTCGAGCTTCGGTCCGAGGGCCGCGGCTGCGGGCGTCTTGTCTTCGCTCATGGTCGGCGATGCCGACGCGCCCTTCGGCGCCGATCCGGTCACCTCGACCTTGTGATTCGCGTACTTGCTGAGATCGACGCCGCCGGTCGCCACGAGCGTCCAGTTCTTCGGGCGCGCCATTGACGCGGCGTTCGACTCGGTGATCGTGAACGTCTTGCCGTCAGCGCTGGCCGTCAGGCAGCCGGTGACGGTCATCGTGTTCTGGTCCTGTGCCTGTGGGTTGTCAATCCGGGCGGCAAGGGCGCCGCTGCCCAGAATGATGGCCAGCCCAGAGGCCAATAGTAGTGATTGACTCATCTCATGCCTCCAGAGCGGTCGCTGGGAAGGACCGCTCAAGGAGAGATCCATCAAAGCATGTGCCACGCGCGGCCGAGAGAACGTCATGCGCAAGGCCGCCGAAAGCGATCGCGCAAGGCCCGAGCCGCCCTGCTTTACACGGTGCGGTTCTCCCTTACTCGGTCCATCCCACCGTTCGACACAGAGCTCTGCCGTTCCGCGGAGGCGCCGCTCGAGCTTCGATTAAGATGAGCGGATGCGCACGAGATGGCTGCTCGTCCTGCTGCTGTTCACCACCGCGTGCAGCGGCCCCGCCAACGACGGCGACAAGGCCTCACGGCTCCGGAAAAACGTCGAGGCATCGGCGGCAATCACCACGCTCCAGATCACCGACACCAAGGTCGGCACGGGTGCAGAAGCCGTGCCCGGCCGCACGGTGAGAGTCCAGTACACCGGCACGCTGCTGGATGGCCTGAAGTTCGACAGCTCGCGCGATCACGGCGAGCCGTTCGAGTTCACGCTCGGCCAGCGTGAAGTGATCGACGGCTGGGACGAGGGCATCAAGGGCATGCGTGTCGGCGGCGTCCGGCAGCTCGTCATCCCTGCCTCCATGGGCTACGCCGCGCACGGCTCCGGCGAGAACATCCCGCCAAACGCGGCGCTGAAGTTCGAGATCGAACTCCTCGAGGTCCACTGATGCGCAGGCCGGCGTTCCTGGCTGTGCCGATCGCGTTGCCGCTCGTCCTTGCCGCTGCTCCCTCCTCAACCCCGGAACTCCGGAACCCCGGAACCATGAACGCTCTCGCCGATCGCTACGTCAAGCTCGTGCTCGCCCTCGGCCAGCAAGACGACGGGTACGTCGACGCGTACTACGGCCCGGAAGCATGGAAGCTTGACGCCGCCAAGGCGGGGAAACGTCCGCTCGCGGAGCTAGCTGCGGAGGCCGACGCGATTGCCGCGGCACTCGGTCCGCCGTCCGACAGGCTCTGGGCGACCGGCACAGAGGACGGCCCCGGCTCTGACGCGCAGATGGTTGCGCTCAGGCACGAATACCTCCGTGCCCAGGTCAGCGCCGTGCAGGCGCGAATCAGAATGCTGTCCGGCACGAAGCTGCCGTTCGATCAGGAATCGAAGGCGCTCTACGACGCCGTCGCGCCGACCTATCCCGCGTCGCATTTCGACGCCGTGCTGAAAGAGCTCGATGCGCTCGTGCGCGGGCCCGGCGCGCTCGCCGACCGCGTCGAGGCGTTCCGGCAACAGTACGTGATCCCGCCCGCGAAGCTCGAGCCCGTGTTCCGCCGCGCGATCGCCGAGTGCCGCGCGCGAACCGTCGCTGCGATGGAGCTTCCGGCGGGAGAAGCGTTCCACCTCGAGTTCGTCACCGACAAGCCGTGGAGCGGCTACAACTGGTATCAGGGGAGTTTCCACAGCCTGATCGAAGTCAACACGGAGTTGCCGATCTTCATCGATCGCGCGATCGATCTCGCGTGCCACGAGGGCTATCCCGGACATCACGTCTACAACCTGATGCTCGAGCAGCACATGGTGAAGGATCGCGGCTGGCGCGAGTTCGCCGTGTATCCGCTCTTCTCGCCGCAGTCGCTCATCGCGGAAGGCAGCGCGAACTTCGGGATCGAGGTGGCGTTCCCCGGAGAGGCGCGCGTGGCGTTCGAACGCGACGTGCTGTTTCCGCTGGCGGGACTCGACCCGTCGACTGCAGAGCGCTACTACAAGGTGCTCGCGCGGCTCGACGGCCTGAGCTATGCCGGAAACGAGGCGGCCCGCGACTACCTCGATGGCCGACGCACGGCCGCCCAGGCGGTCGACTGGCTCGTCAGTTACACGCTCACGTCGCGTGCGCGCGCCGAACAGCGGGTGCGCTTCTTCGACAAGTACCGCAGCTACGTCATCAACTACAACTACGGCAAAGATCTCGTCCGCCATTTCGTCGAGGGCCGCGGCGGCACCGTGGAGCATCCGGATGTCCGCTGGCGCGTCTTCCGCGCCCTCATTTCATCTCCGCGCCTCCCGAGCGGCCTTGGCGCGACGTCCAACAGGTGACCTCATGATGCGTTCCGGATGGGCCGCCCTTGCGGCCGTGTGTCTGGTGGCCTCGACCGCCGACGGCGGACCGAAGCCTGCTGCGGCCGAGCCCGCCAAACCGAAGGACGCCGCGGCCGACATCAACACGCCGCGCGCCGAGGCGAAACACGTCACGTTCGAGACGACCGAAGGCACGTGGATGTCGGTCGACGTCTCGCCGGACGGCACGACGGTCGTCTTCGACCTGCTCGGCGATCTCTACACCGTGCCGCTCGCCGGCGGCGCCGCCACGGCGCTCACGAAGGGGCCCGCCTTCGACTACCACCCGCGCTACTCGCCCGACGGCAAGACCATCGCGTTCACGTCGGACGAGAACGGGATGGAGAATCTCTGGCTGATCGACGCCGACGGCAAGAATCGCCGCGCTCTGACGACCGAGAAGACGGCGTACGTTCGCAGCGCCGCGTGGCTCCCGGGCGGGGAATACCTCGTCGCGCGCAAGGAAGACGGGAAGCGCGCAGGGATCCCGCCGACCGAGTTGTGGCTCTACCATCGCCGTGGCGGCAACGGCATCAAGCTGACGTCCTCCGACGATTTGAACAGCGCTGCCGGCCCGGTCGCCTCACCCGACGGGCGTTTCATCTATTTCTCCGCGCGTCAGGCGCGATTCAGCTACCAGCCGAAGCTGGCCGGTGGGCTCTGGGACATCTACCGGTTCGATCGCACGACCGGCGAGCAGTCCCAGATCACGTCGGGAATCGGGGGGGCGACGCGACCGGCGCTGTCGCCTGACGGCAAGACGCTGGTCTTCGAGAGCCGCCGCGACGCCGTGAGCGTGCTCGTCGCTCGCACCCTCGCGACCGGCGCCGAACGTGTGCTGGCCCGCAACGTCGAGCGCGATGACCAGGAGGGCTTCACGGCCATGGACGCCTGGCCGAATTACGCCTTCCTCCCCGACGGCAGCGCCATCGTCTACAGC
>JBKPSY010000297.1:0-9528 GCA_046735235.1 Acidobacteriota bacterium
CCCCGGCCGAGCGCAGTGGCAGTGGACCACGGCGAGGCAGCGCTGGCCTGACGGCGGCAGCCATCGCTCGGCGCCGAGGACCCTGGATGGCCCGTCGTGATTGTGGACGACGAGCGGAACAACCTGCAGTCGCTGTTCGAGCTGCGCTTCAGGCGCCAGGTTCGCGAGGCGCTGCATCTCCACTTCGCCTTTTCCGGCGAAGAGGCGCTGGCGTCGCTCAAGCACCGCGGGATCGCCGACATCGGGCCCATTCTCTCGGACATCAACGTGCCGGCATGAATGGACTCGACCTGCTCAAGGTCGTCAAGACGGTCCGGCGATTAGATCCCCCATATTGCTGAGCCGTCCAGGCGAAGCAAACACCCAGCACTGATCAGCACTGAGACCGCCTGAAGCGGCGACGGCTCCACGCCGCACCGCCTCTGCCATGCACCTTCGGGGTGCATGCGCACCAATGCGCGACACGCCAGTTGTTCAATTCCCGGACAGTACCTAAATGGCAGACGGGATCGCTCGAAGCGTCGCCCATCCGGATTGATTTGGTACGCGAAATGTATTTCGGCATCCGCGGCGCGCGGGTACGGGAACACTTCATGGTCCGTCGGCAGCGTTGGTCGACGAATGACATCCCGCGGCCTTGCTGGGATGGCGAACCCCCTTTTTGACGGCTTGACGATCGCGTCGGCAGTTCCAGGAATCGACGGGCAGCAGTCAGTCTTGTCTCCTGCGGGCATCCAGGCCTCATCCATTCACGAACTCTGGACTGTCATGCTGTGGGTCTCCACAGCAGTGTTTGCGGTCGTGATCACCTATCTGTTCCTGTCAGTACGGCGCGGCCTCAGAAAGAGCTCCGGTCAGACTTCGTCGACCACCTCGGAACAGGTTCTCGGCCGTGCGGTGGGCATCGCCAGCGGTATTACCGTCGTCGTGCTTGTCGGCTTGCTCGTCGCGAGCCTCTGGACCGGGAGCGCGATCGGCTCTCTTCATGCCTCATCGGCCCTGACGATCGAGATCATCGGTCATCAGTGGTGGTGGGAGATCCAGTATGACGACGCCGTCGCGAGCCGGCGTCTGCTCACCGCGAATGAATTCCACATTCCGACCAACCGCCCAGTCGTACTCAAGGTCACATCGCGGGATGTGATCCACAGCTTCTGGCTGCCGAACCTTCAAGGCAAGCGGGATCTGATTCCTGGCTATACCACGGCGGTCTGGATACAGGCCGGTCGCCCCGGTCTCTTCCGCGGCCAGTGCGCCGAGTTCTGCGGGCTGCAGCACGCGCACATGGCCATCGACGTCGTCGCCGAACCCGACGCTGATTTCGAGCGCTGGCTCGACGCCATGCGTCAGCCGGCGCGCGACCCGCTGGAAGAGGCCGCACGCCGGGGACGCGACGTATTCATGCAGGCACGCTGCGCTGGATGCCACACGGTGAGAGGCACCGACGCTGCTGGTCAGATCGCTCCCGATCTGACCCACGTGGCGACGCGCGCCTGGTTGGGAGCCGGGACCGTCGCGAATACGCGCGAGCATCTCGCTGCCTGGATTCGCGATCCCCAGGGGGCGAAGCCGGGCAATCAGATGCCGCCAAACGCGCTCGCGACGGACGACTTGCAGTCCCTCGTCGCGTATCTGGAGACTCTGCGATGACGGCCCGTGCAGGCGCGGATCACGGCTTCGGGCCACTCGAACAGACGTGGGCCGATCCTGGAGGGGCCGCCGGATGGTTCAAACACGTCGATCACAAGTCCATCGGCCGTCGTTACCTGATCACCGCGTTCGGATTCTTCCTGCTTGGCGGGACGCTGGCGGCGCTGATGCGCATCCAGTTGGCGCGTCCCGACAACACGTTCATCGGGCCCGATCTCTACAACCAGATCTTCAGCACGCACGGCACGACGATGATGTTTCTCTTCGCCGTGCCGGTGATGCAGGGACTGGGAATCTATCTCGTTCCGCTCATGGTCGGCGCGCGCAGCATCGCATTTCCGCGCCTCGTGGCCTTCAGCTACTGGATGTTCCTGTTCGGTGGGATCTTTCTCTTTGTCTCCTTCCTGCTCAACGCCGCGCCTGACGTCGGCTGGTTTTCCTATCCGCCGCTCGCGGAGTCACTCTACACGCCGAGCAAGCGGGCCGATGTCTGGGCGCAGCTGATCACGTTCACCGAGGTGGCATCGCTGGCCGTCGCCGTTGCGCTCATCACGACCGCGCTCAAGCTGCGCACGCCCGGCATGAGCCTGAATCGGGTGCCGATCTTCGTCTGGGCGCAGGTCGTGACGTCGTTCATGGTGCTCTTCGCGATGCCCGCGGTGATGCTCGCGAGCACGGAACTCATTCTCGATCGCCTCGTCGGCACGCACTTCTTCGACGTCGAACGTGGCGGCGACGCCTTGCTCTGGCAGCATCTCTTCTGGTTCTTCGGCCATCCCGAGGTCTACATCATCTTCATTCCCGGGACCGGGATCGTCTCGACGATCATCGCCACGTTTTCACGGCGGCCCATCTTTGGATACCTGGCCCTCGTGCTCTCGCTGGTGTCAACCGCCTTCATGGGCTTCGGACTCTGGGTCCACCACATGTTCGCGACAGGCCTTCCGCAGCTTGGCGCGAGCTTCTTCACCGCTGCCAGCATCATCATCGCGATCCCCACAGGCACGCAGATCTTCTGTTGGATCGCGACGATATGGTCGGGACGCCTGACGCTGAAGACGCCGATGCTGTGGGTGCTGGGATTCTTTGCGATCTTCATCATCGGCGGTCTGACCGGGGTGATGCTCGCTGCCGTGCCGCTGAACACGCAGGTCCACGACACGTTCTTCGTCGTCGCGCATCTGCACTACGTCCTGATCGGCGGCGCGGTATTTCCGTTGTTCGGCGCCTTCTATTACTGGTATCCGAAAATCACCGGCCGGCTCCTGAGTGAACGCCTCGGGGCCTGGGCATTCGGCCTGCTGTTCACCGGGTTCAACCTGACGTTCTTTCCGATGCACCTGCTCGGACTGCACGGCATGCCCCGCCGGATCTATATGTATCCAGCTTCGATGGGGTGGGGCACACTCAACCTGCTGGCGAGCGTGGGTGCGCTGGTCATGGCGTGCGGCGTGCTGACTTTCCTCGTGGACGCCATTCACTCGCTGTTTGCGGGAGTGGCCGCCGCGGACAACCCCTGGGGCGCCGGCACGCTCGAATGGGCGGCGAGTTCGCCGCCGCCACCCGGTAATTTCCCCCACTCTCCGACGGCTGCGGGCCGCGACCCGCTCTGGGACAATCCGCTCGATCAGCCGGTCGTGGTGGGCCTGCGGACGGACGCGCGCGACGTGCTCGTCACGCACGTGCTCGACGCGGAGCCCGATCATCGGCTGATCTTTCCGGATCCCTCGATCTGGCCGTTCCTCACCGCGGTCGCCACGACCGTCCTGTTCATCTGGTCGATCTTTACCCCCTGGGGCGTGGTCTACGGCGCGGGGCCGGTGTTCATTGCGATGGTCGGGTGGTTCTGGCCGAAGCGGCCCGACGAAGGCGGTACGCCGCTCTGGCCGGTCGCTCACCGGACGTTGCCGCGGCCCGGTGAAGCGCCCGCCGCTGGAGGCGCGATATGAGCGGGTCGCGCACGCTCGATGTCTCGAGTCTCCCACCGGGCGCCTTCGGGTCGAGGACGCTGACCTTCTGGGGCACGCTCGGCATCGTGCTGATCGAAAGCACGGTGTTCGGGCTCGCCATCAGCTCCTACTTCTACTTCGTGACACGTTCGCCGTCGTGGCCGCCGGACGGAATCGCGCCCCCGCTCCTGCGATGGGGCACGATCAACACCCTCGTACTGCTGGCCAGCCTGATCCCCAACGAGCTGGCGCGCCGCGCCGGCGAACGCGTCGATCTTCGGAGCGTCAGGATCTGGATGATGGTCTGCCTGGTCTTCGCGGCGGGCTTCAACTGGGTTCGCGTCCAGGAGTTCAGGCACCTCAACGTGTGGTGGGACCACGATGCCTACGGCTCGATCGTATGGGTCCTGCTCGGTCTGCACACGACCCATATCGTGACCGATTTCCTCGATAGCGCCGTGCTGACGGCGCTCATGTTCGTGGGGCCGGTCGAGGAGCATCGCTTCGTCGATGTGGAGGAGAACGCCGTCTACTGGTACTTCGTCGTGATCGCGTGGCTGCCGATCTATGGAGTGATCTATTGGGCGCCGAGGCTGACGTAGCCGTTCGTGATCGGCGGTGGCTGTCGCCGCTGCCGTTGTGGACCGGGATCCTCGCAGGTCCGACCGCGTGGGCGCTCGACCTGACGTCGAGCTACTCGCTCGTGAAACCGGCCTGCCGCACGCAGAGCGCTGGAATGCTCACGGTCATTCCGCTCATCTCGTTGGTGTTGGTGGCAGGCGGCGCCGCGCTGTCGTGGATGGCAGTCCGACGCACCGCGCGTGACATCCCCTTGGACGGCGGCGGTCCGCGGCAGCGCGCCCGATTCATGGCGGTGCTCGGCCTGGCTCTGTGCACCTTGTTTGCGCTGCAGATCCTGGCCGGCGCCATTCCCACGAGCGTCATCGATGCTTGCCAGTAGCCTCGCCGTTCTGCTCGCGGCCTACGCGACCGGCCTCGTCCGGCTCTGGCGCACGGCGGGATACGGTCGCGGAATCCGTCCGTTCGAAGCAGCCGCGTTCGGGGCGGGGTGGCTGACGATTGCCATCGCGCTGTCGCGACCGGTCGACGAGTGGAGCGACCGCTGGCTCGCCGTTCACATGATCCAGCACGAACTCCTGATGGTCATCGCGGCGCCGCTGATCGCCGTCAGCGCGCCGATGATCGCAGCGGCGTGGGCGATGCCGACGGTCGTCCGGCGCCAACTGGTCAGCGTGGCTCGCCGCACGCCGGTGACCGTCGCATGGAGCGTGGCCACCTCGCCGGCGTCGGTCTTCTTCCTGTACGCGGCCGCGCTATGGATCTGGCACATTCCCGTGCTGTACGACGCCGCGGTCGCAGACGAGGGCGTGCACGTGATCCAGCACCTGTGCTTTTTCGGCACCGCGACCCTCTTCTGGTGGGGTATCGCGCACAGCCGTCACGGGAGGACGGGTTATGGAGCGGCGGTCGTCTACGTGTTCGCCACCGCTGTCCATGGCGGGTTGCTGGGCGCGCTGATGACCGTATCGCCACGGGTCTGGTACGCGCCGTATCTCACGCACCCGTCCGCGAGCCTCACTCCCCTCGAGGACCAGCAACTCGCGGGGCTTCTCATGTGGATACCCGCTGGCATCGTCTTCGTCGTCGGCGGGTTGGTGCTCTTTGCGGAGTGGTTGCGGCTGTCGGATCGGCTTTCCCGTTTCAGAACTGATCCGTCCATCGGCCCGACACGAGTCGACCAATGGCGATGAAGCTCCCCACCGCGTGTGCCGTCGGCCTTCTCGGCGCGGCTCTGGTTCTCGGCTGCCGGGGTCAACAAAGCGGCGGCCAGATGACCACTTCGCACGCCATGGTGCCGGGCGCGCCGGCGGGACTTCGCCTTGTCTCGGAGGTCTCCGCCGGCGAGTGGCGCATGCCGGCCGGCGACTACGGCAGCCTTCGATACAGCACGCTCGACGCCATCAGGCCCACCAACGCGATGAACCTGCACGTCATCACCACGTTCTCGACGGGAATCCCGCACGGACACGAGGGACAGCCTCTGGTGTTCGGCAACACGATGTACGTGGTCACGCCCTTCCCCAACAACCTGATTGCGGTGGATCTCACCAAGCCGGGCGGCGCCGTGAAGTGGATTTACGAACCGCACCCGGATCCGCGCGCGGTTGGGATCGCGTGCTGCGACGTGGTGAACCGCGGCGCCTCATTTGCCGACGGCAAGATCATCTACAGCCTGCTCGATGCGACGGTCGTGGCCGTCGATATCAGCGATGGACATGAAGCGTGGCGGACGCGCGTCGGTGACATCAACCGCGGCGAAACATTCACGGCTGCGCCGATCGTGATCAAGAACCACGTCATCGTCGGGAACTCGGGTGGTGAGCTCGGCGTACGGGGGTATGTGGCGTGTCTCGACGTGCACACCGGGAAAGAACTGTGGCGCGCCTTCAACACCGGCCCGGACGTCGACGTGAAGATCGGGCCAGGGTTCCACGCGTTCTATCCCAAGGATCAGGGCAAGGATCTCGGGGTCACCTCCTGGCCCTCCGAACAGTGGAAGCTGGGCGGCTCGACCGTCTGGGGCTGGATCTCGTACGACCCGGAAACCAATCTCTTCTTCTACGGCACGGGGAATCCTGGCGTCTGGAACCCGGATCTGCGTCCGGGCGACAACAAGTGGTCGTCCTCGATCGTCGCGCGGGATGCGGATACGGGCGATGCGCGGTGGATCTATCAAGCCACCGCTCACGACTCCTGGGACTACGACGAGATCATGGAGAACGTGCTTCTCGACATGGAGTACGGTGGGCGCCCGCGCAAGCTGCTCGTCCATCCCGGCCGCACCGGCTTCGTCTACGTATTCGATCGCGAAACGGGCGAGCTGCTCTCGGCGGAGAAATTTCAGCCGACCAATTGGGCCAGTCGGTACGACCTCAAAACCGGCAAGCCAGACGAAGACGTCTCGAAACAGACGCACTTCGGCACCGTGACGCAGGGCATCTGTCCGTCGTCGACGGGTGCCAAGGACGTCATCCCGTCGGCCTTCTCACCCCGGACCGGGCTGCTCTACATCCCTGCTCACAACACGTGCATGGATTACGAAGGCATCGAGGCGAACTACATCGCCGGCACGCCCTACCTCGGTGCGGACGTCAAGATGTACCCGGGGCCGGGAGGCTACCAGGGCGAGCTCGTGGCATGGGATGTCGCGCACAACCAGAAGGCCTGGGGCGTGAAAGAGGACAAGTTCCCCGTCTACAGCGGTGTCCTCGCCACCGGTGGCGACGTGGTGTTTTACGGAACGATGGATGGGTGGTTCAAGGCGCTCGACGCGAGGACCGGGACCGAGCTCTGGAAGTTTCACGTGTCCTCCGGCATCGTCGCCAATCCGGTGACCTACCTCGGGCCCGATGGCAAGCAGTACGTCGCCGTCTACTCAGGCATCGGCGGCTGGATGGGTGCGGTGGCCTTCCCGGAGATCTCGGCTGACGATCCGTTCGCCGCACTGGGCGTGGTGGGCGCCATGAAAGACATCAAGAAGTACACCGCGCCAGGGAGCACGGTCTATGTCTTCGGGCTCTAGGCGTGGCGCATTCGTGCTCGTCACGGTGCTGCTGTTGTTTGCAGCGCTCACCGCCCGCCGGATCGTCGGGCAGCCATCCAACGTGGCGTCGGCGCACTCAGTGAGGCCGCTCACACCGCTGACTCCAATTACGGCAGCGACCGCTCTCCCACCGCCCCTGCACGATCCGCAAGACCTCTGGGTCTGCGCGGATCCCAACAACATGCCCTTCTCGAATGCGAAGTTGCAGGGATTCGAGAACGAGATTGCGTCGCTCCTGGCTCGGGACCTCGGCAGAAACCTCCGCTACTTCTGGGCGCCCCAGCGCCGCGGCTTCATCCGCACCACGCTCAAGGCCGGCAACTGCGACGTCGTCATGAGCGCGCCTGCCGGATTTGGCCTCGTCGAGCCGACGCTGCCCTACTACACCTCCACGTACGTCTTCGTGTCTCGTCGCGGTCAGCTCCCGCCAATCTCGACCTTCGACGATGAGCGATTGAAGACGATGAGGATCGGGATTCAGATGGTGGGCGAGGACTACGGGAATCCACCGCCCGCGCAGGCCCTTGCCGCGCGCCATCTCGAGGAGAACGTGCGTGGATTTACCGTGTACGGCGACTACGCGGAGAGCGCGCCGCAGCGCGCCATCATCGATGCAGTGGCCTCGGGCAACGTCGATACTGCCGTCGTCTGGGGTCCGCTGGCCGGTTACTTCGCGAAACGGTCGCGGGTGCCGCTCGAGCTGGTGCCTGTCGTTCCGGTGGTCGATCGCTCGGGCGCGCCGTTCACGTTCGAGATGGTGATGGGCGTGCGACCCGGCGCGGTCGCGTTCCGAGCCCAGCTCGACGACTTCATCGAGCGCCGGCGCGGAGCGCTTCACGGCATCCTCCGTCGCTACAGCGTACCACTCGTCGAGGGGTCGAGCCGGCCATGAGCCTTCCTCGCGATGGCCGTTCTGCGATGGGGATTCCGCTCACGGCGCCGCGGTGGTCTGAGGCCGCGTATGCGTGCCTGCGTCTCGGCGTGGCCGTCCTGTTCGTCTTCCATGCACCACAGAAAGTCTTCGGATGGTGGGGAAGCGAACAGTTTCCGCTGCTATCGCTCCGCGGGCTCGCAAGCGGAATCGAGCTCGTGACGAGCCCTCTCATTGCGGTCGGGTATTTCACGTCGTGGGCGGCACTTGCGGCCGCCATCGAGATGGTCGGCGCCTACCTCGTCGTCCACGCGCCTCGGGGCGGATGGCCCGTCGAAAACCGCGGCGAGCTGGCAGTGCTGTATTTCCTGGTGTTCGCCTACATCTTTGTACGCGGTGGCGGTGCCTACAGTCTCGACGCGTGGCGACCGGAATCGCGGTCGCGACCCGCCGTGATCAGGATGGCTGCGGCGGCGGTGCTTGCAGTCGGCCTGGGCGCGTCTGCCTACGGGTTCGCCGCGGATCGCGCTCGTCTGACTGTCGTCGACGCCACCGCGCGCGGCGTCCGCCTGTTCGTCACCAACGAGATGTCGGGCGACTTGAGCGAGATCGACGCGGCGACCGAAACCGTCGTACGGACCGCGCCGCTCGGCAAGCGGCCTCGCGGGATCAAGATCAGCCCGGATCAGCGATCGCTGTACGTCGCGCTCAGCGGCTCGCCGAACGCCGGTCCCGGTGTCGATCCCGCGACGCTGCCTCCGCCCGATCGTGACGCAGACGGCATCGGAGAGGTCGACGTCGAGACCCTGCGAATCAAGCGAATCATCCACGCGGGCGCGGATCCGGAACAGCTCGACCTCAGCGCCGATGGCACGCGGATCTACGTGGCGAATGAGGACGCGGCGACGTTGTCGGTCGTGGATGTGCCTTCGGGCCGCGTGATCGCCGGCATCAAGGTGGGGAACGAACCTGAAGGGGTCGCCGTCCGGCCCGATGGCAAAGTGGTCTACGTCACGAGCGAGGGCGATGGGACGGTCTCCGTCATTGACACGACCACCAACACGCTGGTCACCCGCATCGCCGTCGGCCATCGTCCGCGCAGCATTGCATTTCTCCCGGACGGTACGCGTGCGTACGTGACGCTCGAGAACGACGCGGGGTTCACGATCGTGGACGCGGTCCGGCATCGTTTCGTGCAGCTCGTCTCGCTGAACGAGCCCGGACTGCCGATGCCCAGGCCGATGGGTATCGCTGTGGGTCCGGATGAGTCCTCCGTCTTCATCACGACTGGGAGTCAGGGCCGGGTCTCGTTCTTCAATCCCGTGACGAACCAGCCGGCGGGTTCACTCGCGGTCGGCCAACGGCCCTGGGGTGTCGCGCTCATGCCCGACGGCCGGACGGCATACACGGCCAATGGGCCGTCGAATGATGTC
>JBKPSY010000298.1:0-12989 GCA_046735235.1 Acidobacteriota bacterium
ACCGATGGACGGCGTAGAGCAGGACCGCGATCATCACCGAGAAGATTGCCAGCTCCTTCCAGATGTGATTGAGCACGTAGTGCCCCATCTCGTGGCCCATCACGAACAGCAGCTGCGGTTCGTCGAGACGCGCGATGATCGTGTCCCACAGCACGATGCGCTTCGTGCCACCGACGCCGGCCACGTAGGCGTTGAGCGTGTTGGTGTCGGTGCTCTTGTCCACTTCGTAGACGCGGCCACCCTCGATTCCTGCCCGATCGGCCAGCTGCAGGATCTTCGTCTCGAGCGCCCTGTTCTTCATCGGGCCGAACGTGTTGAACAGCGGGTCGATCCAGACGGGCTTGACGACGATCATGAGCAGCAGGAACGGCACCGCCGCCAGTCCGGTGTAGAGCCACCAGCGGCGGGGGCTCTTGCGCAACAGAAGATACGGAATCCAGAGGAAGAGCGTGCCCCCGATGATGCCGACGACCAGCGAGATCACCGAGTCGGAGAACCATTTCTGGAACGTCTGGTTCGACAGGCCGTACGCGTGATCGCGGACGAACTCCTCGTAGTACGCGCGCGGCAGGTCGATGACGAAGGTCAGGATCGAGAAGACCGCGAAGTAGATCGCGATGATGAAGAACCACTTGCGCCCGATCCGCGTGGACCAGTCGCGCATCCGCGCCGAGAGCCCGGTCATCAGCACCAGCCCCGGCAGCACGAAGCCCCAGATCGTGTCGGCGATCCAGAGCACGATCCCGCTTCGGTAGCGCTGCATCGCCAGCGGCGAGGGTTCGGGCACCGGGACGGGTCCCGTCTCGGCGGGCTTCGGTTGTACGCTGGCGGGCGCCGCCGGCGGCGTGGCGGCGCCCGATTGCGCACAAACACCTACCGTGCCGAGTGCCACGAGCACCAGGGCCGCCGCGACGAGTCGCATGCGCATCGAGTCTCCTTGGGAGGAATGGGCCGGATTCTACAATGCTCCGGGCCTCGTGCCGTGAAGTACGGTTTGGCCGGTGGCGGACGTTCTGGAGGCTGATGGGCCGAAGACAGCAAGGATTGCCACGATGATGGAACGCGAGTTCACTCTGGCCAGCGCCTTCGCGCTGGCCGTGAGTTTCTGCACCGGATCGCCCGAACCGACCCTGGCCCAAGGCGGGGTCCTGATTGCCCGGGGGTCGGCGCAGCGGCCTGCGGCAGCCGCTCGATCTAGCGAGACGGGCGCCCTGACAGGGCGTGTCGTGGATTTCTCGTCCGGCGACGCAATCGCCGGCGCACTCGTTCAGGCTGCCGGTCCCGACACCGTCGCGACGTACTCAGCCACGGATGGCTCGTTCGAATTCCCGCGCGTGCCTGTGGGCGAATACGACCTGTTGGTCACACACGCCGGCTACCTCACGGATTTCGGACGTCCGACTGCCGGTGAGCGGGCGCGCACGTCGACTCTCGTCACGAAAGACCAGCGAGCCGAGGCGACTATCCGTCTGGTCCGCGCCGCTGTCATCGGCGGCCAGGTGATCGACGCCAACGGAGAGCCCGTGCCCGACGCGACCGTGGCGGTGGGTCGCGTGCAGTTCATGGGAGGACGCCGCGGGCTGACGAATACCGGCCGCATGCCATTCGCCACCACCGACGACGAAGGTCGTTTCCGGATTGGCGGACTGTCGCCCGGCCGCTACTACGCGTGGGTGACGGCGACTGACCAACCCGTGAACGGACGGTTTCAAGATCCGGCCGCGACCGTGCCGATCAAGAGCTTCGCCCCGGGCGTGGCCGAGCTTTCGGCCGCCTCCAGTATCGACTTAGGTCCCGGCGAACGGCGCCTCGACGTGACGATCGTTCAGCTCAGAGCCCGTACTTTCTCGATCAGTGGGTCCGTGGTCGCTGACGGGTCACGTCAGTTTCATCTCGTGAATCTCTCCGCAGAGAGCTCGGAAACAGAGTTTGGCGGAGGGGCGTCACAGGGCGCCATGGTTGGTCCGGCGCACGGCACCTTCTCGTTTCCGAACGTCACGGAAGGCAGCTATCGCGTCTCGCTGTCCAGCCCGGACGGTCAGTTCCTTTCGTCTGTCGAGGTCAACCTTTCCGGCTCCGACGTGTCGGGCCTCGTGCTGCGGCCAAGTCTGGTGACCATTCGCGGAAGGTTCGCGACCGAGGACGGCCAGACCGTTCCAATGCCGCTCCGAAGAGACTTCATGACGATGGGACCGGGGTGTTCCGTTCAACCAGCAGCCCAGATGGGCGGACGGGAGTGCACGGCGAAACCGGATGGGTCCTTTGAAATCGCGGGAATCGGAGCGGGCCGCTACGTGTTCTGGGCCTCCGTTCCGCCTGACCTCTCGGTTCGTCAGGTGCTCCTCGGCACTACCGACGTCACCGATACCGTGCTGGACCTGCGGTCCGATGGCCGTGACGATCCGCTGACCGTCGTCGTCACGAAGAAGAAGACCGGCCTCCGCGGCGTGGTGGCCGACTCACTGGGACGCCCACAAGGGGGTGTCGTGGTCGCTGTCTTCAGTACCACGCCGGCGCGATGGTGGCTGGCGACGTCTCGGTACGTCCTGACAATCGGAACGCAGCGTGACGGCAGCTTCGAGTGGCACGGCCTGCCGCCGGGCGAGTATTACGTCAACGTCGCCAGCGGGTATCCCGAATGGCCGCTCGATGCCGGCCCTCAACTGGACCCCGATTTCCTCGATCAACTCCGCTCGGGGGCGGTGACTGTCAATCTCGTCGAAGATGAGACACGGACCGTATCGCTGGCGATACGCCAGTAGTTTTCCCTCCCCGGGAACCACCGGCCTTTCCAGTATCGTTCCGGCTACGCCCGGCCGGTTTCGCTATCGGTTTTGATACGCCGTCTCGCCCCCAGTCGGAGTTGCAGATGACGCCCGTCAGCGACCGTTCGCTGCATTCCGTGCTCTGGTTCGGTCAACTGGTGATGGCAGCCGTCTTCGCGTTCTCCGGCTACGAGAAACTGACCCGGCCGATTGCTGCGCTCGCCGGGCCGCTGCCCTGGGTTATCGACGTGCCGCCCATGCTGGTGACCTTCATCGGCGCCTGCGAGGTGGCCGGCGCTCTCGGCCTCGTGATGCCGGCGCTGACACGCATCCAGCCGGGACTCACGCCGCTTGCCGCGGTAGGGCTCACGACGCTGATGAGCCTCGCCTCGATTTTCCATTTCGGACGCGGCGAGTTTGGCATGCTCCTCGGCACCGTCCCTCTCGCGCTCGCCGGCGCATTCATCGCGTGGGGTCGGCTGACGCACGCCTCGCTCCGAGAACGGCAGGGCGGCTGAAAACTCGCCGGCCGGGATCCGCGCCAGATGTGTCCTTTCTACACGCCGGCGCTCGATCCGGCAGCCTCGACTTCTCGTCTAAGTCCCTGCAAATACACGGGACGGGCCCTGCTCGGCTGTTGGCCTCGTCCTTGCGCCGTCACCGGGCTGGATGATGCGCGCGCTCCGGCCTCTCGACGACAAAAACCCGCCCACGCCCGACGTCGACGACGAGCCGCGCGCGTCGTTGGTCGACACCATGCCGTCGATGCGGTTCGTGCCGGCGATGGTCGGCGTGGCCGTGCTCTGGTGGGCGCAAGCGCTCCTCATCCCCGTCGTGCTGGCGATCCTGGCGAGCTATGTGCTCGAGCCCGCGGTGAAGTGGCTCGAGTCGATTCACGTGCGACGCGTGTTCGGCGTGCCGCTGCTGCTCGGCGTGTTCCTCGCGAGCGCGTCGCTGGGGATCTACGCGCTGCGCGGCGAGGCGGTCGAGTTCACCGAGCGCCTGCCCGGCGCGGCGCACTCGATCGCGCAGGCGATTCGCTCGAGGACGCCCGACACGTTCCGGCCGGTCGCGCGCGTGCAGCAGGCCGCAAGCGAGCTCGAGAAGGCGACTGCCGTGGCGCCGAAACCTGATGGGGTCACGCAGGTCCGCGTCGAGGAGCCGACATTCAAGTTGAAGAACTGGCTCTGGCAAGGCTCGTTCAGCGCGCTCGAAACCACCAGCCAGGTCGTCGCCATCGTCTGCATCGTGTACGCGCTGCTCGTCGGCGGGGATCTCTACAAGCGGAAGATCGTGCGCATGGTCGGGCCGTCGCTGGCGAACAAGCGGCTGACGGTGGAGATTCTCGCGGAGATCGAGCGGCAGATCGAGCGGTTTCTGTGGGCGCGGGCCTGCATCAGCGCGATCGTCGGCGTCGCGATCTGGCTGTCGTTCCGCATGATGCAGCTCGAGGAGCCGGGCGTGTGGGGCGTGCTGTCGGCGCTGCTCTTCACCGTGCCGCTCGTCGGACCGTCGATCGTGTGCATCGGGGCGGCGCTGGCCGGCTTCGTCCAGTTCGACTCGCTGGCCATGGCGGCTGCGGCCGGCGGCGTTGCCTTGGCGATCACCACGCTCGAGGCGTACCTGCTGACGCCGCTGCTCATGAGTCGCGTCGGCGAGATGAATGCCGTCGCGATCTTCGTGAGCCTGATGTTCTGGGGCTGGCTGTGGGGGGTTTGGGGCCTGCTGCTGGCGGTGCCCATCACCGCGGCGATCAAGGCCGTCTGCGAACGCGTCGAAGGCTGGGGCGCGATGGCGGAGCTGCTGAAGGACTGAGACTGAGAGGGGGTCGGGATAAATTTCAGTTTCTGCCACCTCAGGCAGATTCTTGCGGGCGAGTTGACCGACGTCGCAGAAACTGAACTTTATCCCGACCCCTATTTCCCCGATTTTGGCTCGATGTCGGGCAGGAAGGCCGTGAGCAGGCCGAGCGCCGGCAGCCACGCGCAGACGTTGTAGACGGTCGTGACGCTCGTCATGTCGGCGAGCTGGCCGAGCGCGGCCGCCCCCAACCCGGCAATCCCGAACGCGAACCCGAAGAAGAGGCCGGCGATCATCCCGACGTTGCCGGGCACCAGCTCCTGCGCATACACGACGATCGCCGAGAACGCTGACGCCAGGATCAGGCCGATCGCGGCGCTCAAGATCCCCGTGAAGAACAGGTTCGCGTGCGGCAGCAGCAGCGTGAAGGGCAGCACGCCCAGGATCGATCCCCAGATCACGTACTTGCGACCGATGCGATCGCCCAGCGGCCCGCCGAGGATCGTGCCCGCCGCGACAGCGCCGAGAAACACGAACAGGTGCAGCTGCGCGCTCTGGACCGAGACGTGAAATCGATCGATGAGATAGAACGTGTAGAACGTGCTGAGACTCGCGAGGTAGACGTACTTCGAGAACACGAGCACCAGGAGCACCGCGATCGCGACGTTGACCTGTCGCCGCGAGAGCTGATGGAGCGGCGCGTGGTCGCCGCCGTGCGGGCTGCCGCCGGCGCGCACGTGATCGCGGTACCAGAGGCCGACGTTCCAGAGCACGGCCATCGCCGCCAGCGGCGCGATTGCGAACCACGACAGGCTGCCCTGCCCATGCGGGAGCACGACGAAGGCCGCCAGCAACGGCCCGAGCGACGACCCCGCATTGCCGCCGACCTGGAAGAGCGATTGCGCGAGACCGTGCTGTCCTCCCGATGCCAGCCGGGCGATTCGCGACGACTCCGGATGGAAGATCGAGGATCCGACGCCGACCAGCGCGGCAGCCGCAAGCACACCCGCGAAATGGGTGGCCCACGCCAGCAGCAGCAGACCCGCCAGCGTGAATCCCATGCCGATGGCCAGCGAGTGCGGCTTCGGTTTGCGATCGGTGAGATAGCCGATCACCGGCTGGAGGAGCGACGCGGTGAGCTGGTTGGCGAGCGTGATCAGGCCGATGTGCCGGAAATCGAGCGCGAGCGCGGCCTTGAGGATCGGATAGATCGCCGGCAGCAACGACTGGACCATGTCGTTGAGCAGATGACAGACGCTGAGGGCGCCGATCACCGCATAGGCCGGCCGGCTGCGGTCGCGAATCATGCCGTATCCCGACCCGATCCTCAGCGGCGCTTCTTGAGGACGTCTTCGAGGACGACGCGATCGATCTTGCCGTCCATGCGCACGCGCACGTCGTAGTTCTCCCAGTACATGAAGTCGCGCAGCGCGACCAGGAATGTCTGGTTGGCCTGTCCCTGCGGCGCCGGCAACCACTTCTGGGCCTGGTTCACCGGTTCGCGCAGCAGGATCGGCTCGAGCTTCGACAGGATGTCGGCCGTGATCGGCAGCAGGTCCGCCGGCTCGCTCGGGAAGAAATGCAGCTTGTGCAGCGCGAGCAGCCGCTTCAGCTCCTTGATCGGATCCGGCGCGTCGTACACCCGGATGTCGATGAACCGGTCGTTGCCGCCGAGATAACCGCCGTTCTTCCGCACGACGAGCAGCGCCGCCGACTGCATGCCCCGCTTGTCGCCGCCGCCGGCCTGGCCGGCCTCGAGTGCCGTCATGAGGCGATCCGCCAATGACCCCGTCGACTGCTCGAATGCCTCCGCGAGGTTCTTCACTGTCTGGTCGGACACCATGATGTTCGCCTGGGCCGCGTAGCCGCGTCCGGCGATGAACTCGCCCTTGCCGCCGGCAAGGCTGCCGGGCGTGCCGTCAGGCCGGCCGACGCGCCCCCCCGCCCAGTCGAACGTCGTCGTGCCGCTGAAGCTCGCGGAGTTGCTGCGCGCGTCGACGATGCCGACCTGCCGATCCTGCAGGGACTGATCGCCACGCGTGAGAATCCGCAACGCCTCTTCGGCCGTCGCGCCCTCCTCCATCAACTGGAGGCCTCTGTCGCCGAACGTCGTGTCGGTCAGCGCCTGTGTCGCGACGGCGCCGACGCCGGCCTTCGCCCACGGCACGACGCCGCCCACGTTCGGGAATTTCGACTGCACCGCCACTCCAAGATCGCCGTTGGTCGGGTCGACCGCGACGATGCTGTAGGTGTGAGCGAGCTTGTGGAAATGTGAAGGCGGAGTGATCGGAACGGGTGCGGAGGGTGCGTAGGGTGCGAAGGCCAACGCCACGGCGACGATCAATGCGCGCATGGAGCGGCATTATGGCACTGGCGGAAACTTTCATGGTGCGCCGGTGTCTATCGTGTCAGAGGAGGCGCGCATGATTCCCAGAGAGGGAAGACTCCGGCGGTTCGGCGACGAGCCACGGGCGCCGACGCGGCACACGGGCGAGATGAACGTGACCCCGCTCGTCGACGTATTGCTCGTCCTCCTCGTGATCTTCATGGCGGCGTGATCCCGCAGCCGCCGGCTCGCGCCTGAAATGAACGCGGCCGACACCAATCCGTCACACTCACGTCGTACCGGCCGGGCAGGATAAGCTTCCTTTTCAGGTGCAGACTGCCCTCCCATCGCAGGGCGAGATGGTCGCCGTGCTCGACATGGGCGCGAGCGCCACTCGCCTGGTCGTCATCGAGATCGCCCCGGATCGGACCGTCCGGACGCTGGAAGAGGCCTCCCGGGGCATCCAACTCGGCCGCGACACGTTCTCGTCGGGCGTCATCCGGTCGTCGACAATCGACGCCGTCATCTCCGCGCTCGACGGCTTCCGCCACGTGATGGAAGAGTACGCCGTCACGCGCGTGCGCGCCGTGGCCACCAGCGCCGTGCGCGAAGCCAGGAACGTGGACGTGTTCCTGGACCGGGTGCACCGCCGGACGGGCATTGAGTTCGAGATCATCAACGAGGCGGAGGAGGCGCGTCTCCTCTATCTCGCCGTCAAGCACACGCTCAGTCGGCACGCGGCGCTGCATCGTGCGTGGACGTTGCTCACCGAGGTCGGCGGCGGCAGCACCAGCGTCACGCTGCTCCGGCAGGGCCAGCCGCACCGATCGGCGGTCTACGCGCTCGGCGCCGTCCGCCTGCGGCAGGCGCTGCACCTCCAGCGGCTCACGCACGAGGTCCAGCTCGCGATCCTCAAGCGGTCGATCACGAACGTCATCCAGGAAATCCGGCTCGACATCCCGATGCGCCGGGTCTCGCAGCTCATCGCGCTCGGCGGCGACGTACGGTTCGCGGCCGCGCAGATCCTCGACGACGCGAGCGCGGCGGACGGACTGCGTGAAGTGCCCCGGGACAAGTTCCTGGAGTTCTGCTCGGAGATCGAGCATCTGGACGAGGACCAGCTGATCGAGCGGTTCCGCCTGCCGGCGACGCAGGCCGAGACGCTGCTGCCGTCGCTGCTCGTCTATCGAACGCTGCTGGCCGAAACCGGCGCGCGCTCGCTCATCGTCTCCGACGCGACGCTGCGCACGGGCGCGTCGCTCGATCTGGCCGAGACCGGCGCCCGCTCGATCGAGGAGTTCGAGGGGCAGGTGCTGGCCAGCGCCGAAGCGCTCGGCGAGAAGCATCGCTTCGACCGCGCGCACGGCCGCCATGTCGCGATGCTGGCCGGCCAGTTGTTCGACCTGCTCGAGGGCGAACACAGTCTCACCCGCCGCCACCGCCTGCTGCTGCTCGTGGCGGCGCTGCTCCACGACATCGGGCTCTACGTCAGCCTCCGGCAGCATCACAAGCACTCGCAGTATCTGCTCGCGGCGTCGCAGATCTTCGGCCTGACCGACGACGAGACGGCGATCGTCGCCAACATCGCGCGCTATCACCGGCGCGGGCTTCCCGCGCGATCGCATCTTCCGTACGTGGCGCTCGATCGCGAGGACAGGCTGGTCGTGAACCATCTGGCGGGGATTCTCCGCGTCGCCAATGCGCTGGACGCCGAGCACCTCCAGAAGGTGCGCGAGCTGCGGCTCGTTCGGCGCGACCGCGCCTGGACGCTCGAGCTCAACGGGGAGGGCGACCTCACGATGGAGCAGCTGGCCGCGACCGCGCGGGCCGACCTGTTCGCCGAGACCTTCGGCCACGAGCTCGTCATTCGCCCCTCGGGTGTCACATCGTGATCTCGCATTCCAGCGTGCCGGAGCACTTCATCAACCGCGAGCTCTCGTGGCTGGCGTTCAACGAGCGAGTGCTCGAGGAAGCGGCGGACCCGGCCAACGCGCTGCTCGAGCGCGTCAAGTTCGCGGCGATCGTCGCGTCGAACCTCGACGAGTTTTTCATGGTGCGCGTCGCGGCGGTCCGCCATGCGGTCAGCGACGGCGAGGTGGCCCCGGACCCGGCAGGACTTTCGCCGTCGCAGCAGCTCGCCGCCATCAGCCAGCGCACGCAGGCGCAGGTGCAGGCGCTCTATGCGCTCGTGCGCACCGAGCTGATGCCGGCGCTCGCGGGCGCAGGGGTCAGCTTCATGCCCTGGAGCGAGGTGAACGCCGCCCAGCGGATTCAGCTCGGCACGTTCTTCCGCGAGGACGTCCTGCCAGTGCTGACGCCGCTGGCGGTGGACTCGTCGCGGCCGTTCCCCCTGCTCTCGTCGCTGAGCATCAATCTCGTGCTGCGGCTCGAGGGCACGGGCGAGACACCCAGCCGCTTCGCGCTCGTGCAGATCCCGGCCGGCCTGGCGCGTCTGGTCAAGATCGCGGAGCCTGCGGCGTTCGTGCCGCTCGAAGAGATCGTACGCGCGCACCTCGGCGAGCTCTTCCCCGGGCAGCGCATCCTCGAGTCTGCCGTGATCCGGCTCTCACGCGACGCGGAGCTCGAGCTGGACGACGAGGGCGGCCTGACGCAGCTGGAAATCGTCGAGCGCCAGCTGCGCCGCCGGAGGCGCGGCGGCGTCACGCGCCTCGAAATCACGGAGGGCGCCTCAGAGGAGCTGCTGGCGCACCTGCGCACGGAGCTCGACATCGATCAGGACGACGTGTATGTGGTGGCGGGGCTGCTGGACCTGCGAGTGCTCATGCAGCTCGGAGATCTGCCGGCGCTCGCGGCGCACGCTGCGCCATCCCTGCCGCCCGTGGATCCGCTGAGCACCGCGCAGCACGCCGACCTTTTCTCGGTGCTGGACGAGCGCGATCTGCTGCTCCACCACCCGTACGAGGTCTACGACCCGGTCGTCGCGCTCGTGGCGCAGGCCGCCGACGACCCGGACGTCCTCGCGATCAAGCAGACGCTCTACCGGACCAGCGTCGGCTCGCCGATCATCGCGGCGCTGCAGCGCGCCGCCGAGCGCAACAAGCAGGTGACCGTCCTGGTCGAGCTCACCGCCCGTTTCGACGAGGAACGGAACATCCACTGGGCGCGCGCGCTCGAGGAAGCCGGCGCGCACGTGATCTACGGCGTACACGGCTACAAGACGCACGCCAAGATCTGCCTCGTCGTCCGGCGGTGCCCGGAGGGCCTGCGCCGCTACGTGCACCTCGGCACCGGAAACTACAACGAGCGCACGGCGCGCATCTACACGGATTTCAGCCTGCTCACGACCTCGCGCTCGATTGCCGAGGACGCATCCGCGTTCTTCAGCGCGATCACGGGCTACTCGGATCCGCCGCGGCTGAAGAAACTCGTGATGGCGCCGACCGGGCTCAGGCGCCGATTCGAACAGCTGATCGAGCGCGAGCGCCGCCGCGCGGAGGCGGGCCAGCCGGCCGCGATCGTCGCGAAGATGAACTCCCTCACCGACGAGGACATCATCGGCGCGCTCTACGACGCGTCGCGGAGCGGGGTGACCATCCAGCTCAACATCCGCGGAATCTGCGCGCTGCGGCCGGGCATTCCCGGACTGAGCGAACGCATCGAGGTCGTGTCGATCGTGGATCGCTACCTCGAGCACGCGCGCATCTACCACTTCCACAACGGCGGCGACGACGAGGTCTACCTGGCGAGCGCCGACTGGATGACACGGAATCTCGACAAGCGCCTCGAGCTGATGTTCCCGGTCGAGAACCGCGAGCACAAGGCGCGCGTGCTGCACGCTCTGCGCTCGATGTTCCGGGACACGGTCAAGGCTCGATGGCTCCAGCCCGACGGCACGTACGTCCGGCGGCCGGCTGCTGCAGGCGAGCCGCCCTGTCGTGTTCAGCAGGCCCTGCAGGAAGACGTCGCACGCGCGGCCCGTCTCGCCCAGGAGCGTGTCGGTGTAGAGTTTCGACCGGAGCGCGGCTGAGTCGGTGCCGCGCGCCGCCGGCCGAGGTTGACCGGCCGACATTCTGGAGGAACTCATGTCCTGCGCCCCGAGCGTTCTCAAGGAAGTGCCGCTGTTCTCCAAGCTCGACGACGACGAGATGAACGTCCTCGCGTCTCAGGTCGAGCTGCGGAGCTTCGCCGCGCGCCACCGGATTTACCGGATTGGCGACGCCGGCGAGCACGCGTACGTCATGCTCACCGGTCGCGTCCAGGTGACCACCGTGGACGACGACCAGCAGGACGTACTCGTGGACGAGCCGGCGCGCGGGCAGTTCTTCGGCTTCGCGTCCATGCTCGAGAAGACGCCGCATCAGACCAACGCGGTGGCGCTCGATGACGCGACGTGCCTCGAGATCTCGCGCGAGGACATCTTCCACCTGCTGCAGCAGAAGCCGCACGCCGGGATGGACATGCTGAGTGTCCTCGGCCACCAGATTCACGCGGCCCAGCAACTCGTGCGCGTGCGCGCCGCACGAAACCCGAACGAGATCATCGAATCCGAATCGACGTTCGGGGAGCGGATCGCCGACGCCGTGGCCTCGTTCGGCGGCTCGTGGACGTTCATCCTGACGTTTCTGGGCATTCTGATCGTGTACACCGGCACGAACGTGGCGCTGGGCAACTCCGCGTGGGATCCGTACCCGTTCATCCTCCTGAATTTGTTCCTCTCGATGCTCGCCGCGCTGCAGGCCCCGGTCATCATGATGAGTCAGAACCGGCAGGACACGAAGGACCGGCTCCGGGGCGAACTGGACTTCGAGGTGAACCGCAGGGCGGAAACGGAGATTCAGGCGCTGGCGCGGAAGGTGAGCCTGGTCGTGGACAAGCTGGACGATCTGGAGGGCGCGATTCAGGCGGCGGGCGAGCGCTCGGCGCGATCCTGACGGGCCGCCGCGGGCGTCGGCGGCAACCCGTCACTCGATCGTCAGGTCAGCGCGCCCAGGCGAGGCCGTCGGCGGCCTTGCCGGCGT
The DNA here is from genome assembly GCA_046735235.1 of Acidobacteriota bacterium. Classification (GTDB taxonomy): domain Bacteria; phylum Acidobacteriota; class Vicinamibacteria; order Vicinamibacterales; family JAENWD01; genus JAENWD01. The sequence goes on from JBKPSY010000298.1 coordinate 11,871, forward strand.
CGATCAGCGCGTCGACCTTCCAGTCGGACGTCCGGATGGCCGCGACTTTCCCGCTGACGTCGCACGAGACGTAGGCCATCGCCCCGTCGGGCCGCACGAGCACCTCCTGCGGCGCCGCGGGCACGTCGATCGTCTGCGCGACGGCGAACGTCTTCAGATCGACGACGGCCACCTTCGCGGCCGACGGCATCGCCACCACGAGCCACTTGCCGTCGGGCGTCACGGCGGTGCCGTACCCGATGGCCGGCAGCGCGATCCACCGGTCGACGGCGTTCGTCTTCGTGTTGATCACGGCCATGCGCGGCTGCTTCTGGTCGGCGGTGAACGCCATCGAGTCGTCTGCGGCGAGCGAGATGCGCTGGGTCATCTCCGAGATCCGAATCACCGTGACGGTCTTGCGGGCGACGAGGTCCAGCACCGAGACCGTGCCCGGCCCCACGTTGGCCGTGTAGCCGCGCGTGCCGTCCTTCGTGATCGCCAGCATGTGCGACTCGGGCTGGCCGGTCGGCACTTCGCCCACGATCTTCAGGGTCTTCGGATCGATCACGCTGATCGAGTTGTTCAGCTCGGTCGTCACGTAGAGCAGGCCATCCTTCGGTCCGAACATCGGGCAGTGCGGGCGCACGCCCTTCCCGAAATCCACCTGTCCGGTGATCGCCTTCGTCGCGAGGTCGACGACGACGAGATGCGTGCCGTCGGTGCCGGGCTTGCCGACGCCGGAGTTGCCGTAGATCGGGACGTAGGCGGTCTTGCCGTCCGGCGACGCGATCACTTCGTGCCCGGTCACGCCGCCCTCGGCGACGACCGCCACTTGCTTGCCGGCGGCCGGGTCGATGATGCCCAGGCTCTGTTCGCCCTTGTTGGCGACGAGCAGCCAGCCCGACGCCGCCCGTGCGGTGCCGTGAAGAGCCATGGCGCACAACACGAACGAGAGGCTCAGGAATGCGGTCAACAGATGCTTCATAGGGGCCGTATCGTACCACCGGGATTTCAGGATGTGTTGGATTCCAGAACTCAAAGACACCTGGATTTCTGGATTTTCGGGATTGGATGACGACTGTTCCGGAATCCCTGAGATCCCAGAATCCAGGTGTTTGTCCTGGGGGGACTCAGAAATCG